>JASHRZ010000075.1 GCA_030037055.1 Alphaproteobacteria bacterium | reverse complement strand
AGGCTCAACGTCTCCTGAAGGATCGAATGGGCCTCCTTGATCGCCGCTTCGGCGGGGCCCGGCCCTTGCAGCTGCCGGATCGCTCCCTCGATCAGATCTTCGGCTTCGAGGCGCGTCAGAACATTCTTGGCCTCGAGCTTCCGGATGAGCGTATAGGTCAGCATATAGGCGGCGACCGCCATCCCGCCGTATTCCGCCATGGTGATGCGCCCTTCTGGCCGAGAGCTCCGGCAAGCCGACGAAACCCGGGCTGTACCCGGCCGGCTTGTCGAGCGGCAAGGGCGCAAAAATAACGCCGCTCAGCATTAAGAAGCGAGACGGATTGACGCGCGATTCCATATAAGCGGCAGCAACGAAACGCGCTTGGCCGAGCGTGGCCGGCGGTCGCGAGCGGCCGGATCCGGATCTTCCGAGGCCGCCGCGACATAGGACGATGTCGGCGCCCCTCCACCAAGCTGCGTCAGCCGAGATGCGGTGCCCGCAGCTTGATCAACACCATCGCCGCAACCAAGAGATTGACCATCAGGAGGACAAGCGCAACCTTGACCGCGAGCGGCCTGGCCGGTCTGCGTCGGTCGAGCAGGTCAAGCTCGGCCAGCCATCTGGGATTGACGATGGGTTCGGCGCGGCCGCCGCTCGCCTTTTGGGGCCTCGCCACCGTCATCGCCGCACCTCGTTCGCCGATTAGAGATTGGTAAACACTAGACGCTCAGCGCATAAATAATCGAGCCAAGGAATTCGACTTGAACGTGAAAAACACGTGTCGTTTCTTTGGGAATTAGTGAAAGAATTAGCTCAAATCACGCCGCAAGCGCCGCTTTTTTCGGCAGCCCTAGATCGCTGCGGGTCGAGCAGCCTCTCCGGCAGGCCCGACAATTCGCATATGCGAAAGAGTCTATTCGCTGGTGCGGCAGTTATCCCCCGCCGCGGCGAAGCTCATCTTTCTGGGCAGCGGGCGGCTGTCCCGCGTTCCTGTCTTCAAGGGTTGAGCCCATGTCGAGCCATCTTCCTCCGGTACCCGCGGCATCGGCGCGCCGCAAGACATCAAGCCGTCTTCTGGCGCCAGGCGGCAATCTCGTCGACCTCATTCTCGCAGCGCTCCTCGTCATTGGGGTGGGATTGTCCTACGGTGCCTTTGCCGCCATCGCGCTGCGCAGCGCGCAGCCTGCGGGCGTGGCGCCTGTCTCCGATTTCGAGACCGCCCGCGCCGATCCCTGGCAGACGTTCTTCGGAAGCGGGCCACGAGGGCAAAGCCTGGCGCATCTCGGCGCGCGGACAGTCGCGACGCCCTGAGAGCCTGGCGCAGGGTCTTCGCGCGCTGGACAGCGCCGCGCGGCATCGGCATCCTCCCGGCCAGCAGGCTGCAGGCGAGGAAGCATCATGCGCGCGGCGGTCCCAATTCTTCTCGCGGCGCTGCTGGCCGCCGTGCTGCCGCCCTGCGCCGCGGCGGTCGCACAAAAGCAGGAATTCGTCATCATCTTCGGCACGGCCGCCTCGCGCCTGACGGTCGAGGCGCAGCAGATCGTAAGGCTCATCGCCAAGCGTGCCGCCAGCGAGCATCCGGCAGCGATCGACATCGCCGGCTATGGCGACAGCGACGCCGCGGATGACGCGGGCTTGGCCAACCGGCGCGCCGAAGCGGTGATCCGCGCGCTGATCAGGGCCGGGGTCGCGCCGAGCCGCATCAAGAAGGTCCCGGCGGCGCTGCCGGCGACGGGCATCCCGGTGCATAAGGTCACCGTCAGCTTCGAGTGATCCGAGCCTCGGGATCGCTGTGGCGGCGCTTGGCACCGGCGCCCGTGCGCCCTATGATGCCCGCAGCTCTGCTCAGCGAGGTTCCCATGCGTCTGTGTTTGTCGATCGCCGCCGCCATCGCGTTTCTGGCCGCGGCGCCCGTCGCTTCCGCCTTGACGCTTCAAACCAACACCCCTTCGGCGACGGACGATCCGCGGGTAGCCGATCCAGATGATGTCCGGCAGAACCTTCGGAACCAGCCGACGAATGACGGCGGGTACACGACCAAGCTGGGCGGCGCGACGCTGCATTTCGGCATATCCCAGCCCAATGGCGGCGCCTCCGGCGGCAACAACTGGTTTCTCGACAGCCCCGCCTCCAAGACCGTGCCGTCCCAGGCGCGTTAGAGCCTGTATCGTTCCGTCGGAATCGTCAGCGGAACGATGCCCGATCGCATATGAGTTTCCCGCCGACACTTCGACAGATATGCGACCGCCGCGCCCTTGAGAGGAGGGGCTGCTGGATGTGTGGATACCAAAGCGCGCGGCGGCCCTCTCCGCCTGCGCTGCTTTTGGGGCTCACCGATCTCGCAGCGTCTGCGCAACGCGCTCGTTGCAACACATGGATACCGGCGTCTCGGCTTTCGGCCGGCCCGGGCATGACGGACGGCGGATTGGGAGGATCGGGCAAGGCGAGCCTGCACCGGAAAGCCTGAACCGGAGAGCCATGCGGCATAGGCGACAGCCGCCTGGCGCGGGCTCAGTCCGCGAACACGACGGTGCGCTTGCCGTTGAGCAGCACGCGCCCCTCCAAATGCCAGGTCAGGGCGCGAGCGAGCACCCGGCGCTCGATGTCGCGGCCTTTGCGAATGAGATCCTCCGGCGTCGAGTGATGGGAGATCCGCTCGACGTCCTGCTCGATGATGGGTCCCTCGTCGAGGTCGGAGGTGACGTAATGGGCGGTCGCGCCGATCAGCTTCACGCCGCGCTCGAAAGCCTGATGATAGGGCCTGGCGCCCTTGAAGCCCGGCAGGAAGGAATGATGGATGTTGATGCATCGGCCTTCGAGCTTGGCGGCGAGCCCGTCGGACAGGACCTGCATATAGCGGGCAAGCACCACCACGTCGGTTTTCGCCTCCCCGATCAGCCTCCAGATCTGCGTTTCCTGCTCGAGCCTGGTCTCGCGCGTGACGGGCAGGTGGTGAAAGGGGATGCCGTCGAGATCGAGATGTGCATAGGTCTGCCGCGGATGATTCGAGATCACGCCGGCGATCTCCATCGGTATCTCGCCCAGGCGCCAGCGATAGATCAGATCGGCGAGGCAATGGTCGAATTTCGAGACCAGCAGCATCACGCGCTGCTTTTCGGCGCGCGCCCGCATCGTCCAGTGCATGCCGAAGGAATGGGCGATCGGCTCGAAGCCGCGACAGAGCACGCCAAGATCGGCAGGGCCCGTGACCGGATTGACCATGACGCGCATGAAGAACCGGCCCGTCGCGGTGTCGTCGAACTGGCTGGCATCGAGAATGTTGTAGCGGCTCTGGAACAGATAGGCGGAGACGGCGGCAACGATGCCGGCGCGATTGACGCAGGAGAGCGTCAGCAGGATCTGGTCTTGAGACATGGCCTCTCTGTCCCTGGGCGGCGCGCGGACGGCGGCGGAAGCGATCGCGGCACAACGGTAATGCCATATTCCGCCGCGCTTGTCTTGAGCCAAGGCGACGCTCGCCGCAGAGCAGGCCGGCGCTCCGAGAGGCCCCGGCCGCGAGCGAAGGATGACCGCGCGCGGCGGTCGCTTGCACAGGTCCCTCGCATCCTTGAAACTCCTCTCGACGATGGCGGGGACCGCCCCATGACCACCTTGCGCAGATTCTCCACGGGCATGAGCCGGGCCCTCGGCGTCCCGCTCAGCCAGGTGAACAGCGTCGCCAAGCGCCAGCGCAAAGCGGGCCTGCTTTCGCCCACCGACCAGGCGCGTCAGCGGCGGACGACGGCGCTCGGCGGCGCGCGCCTACTGGCGGGCGTGATGGTGATGCGTATCGAAGGGGCGGCGACGCCGGCGGCGGCGGTGACCGCCGATATCGAACGCCTCTCGCGCCTCCAGCACGGGGCTCAGCTCTATCTCGATGCGGATTTCATCCTGCCCGGAGATTTCACCGGGGCGGTGGCGGAAATCCTCGCCGCTCTCGCCGATCCGGCGCGGCGCGAGCGCGCGCGAGAGTGGATTGGGCGGATCGGGCTCGTGCGCGGGGGCGGACGCATGGCGGGCTGGATCGAAGTGCGCGCGCCCGACGGCGAGGAATGGGAGGATTTCGACTATGCCGCCTCGCCGGAAGACCTGAGCGCGATCATGGACGCGGCCCCGGTCGTCCGGCGGATCGAAGTGCGGCTGTCGGCGTTGCTGGAAATCGCGGAGCTTCTCGACGGCGGCGCGGCGCGATCACGCTAGGAGCTTGGTTCGCCGGACGCCAATCGCGGCAAGGACGGCAAATCCGGGCATCACGAATAGGAAAGGAAGCGGTACCGTTCGGGCTGCCGCATCATCTCGCTTGGCTTGAGCACGATCGTCTGCATCGCTCCGCTTTGACGCAGGCTCGCGCGATCCCCTTCGACCGCCGTGACTTTCGCCTGCACCCAGCCGCCCAGCATCGGCGCATAGACGCTCCAGATTTGGCCCTTCTCGACTTTCAGTACGCCGACCTGGAGCCGCGTGCGGAGCTCCTTGTCCTCCCCGGCGCGCAGGGCACGAAAGTTGGCGGCGGCAAGAACGTGATCGATGGATGCGCCGTCGCCGGACAAAGGCAGGAGAACTGCTCTGAACAGGACAGGCGCGTCGCGGTGTTCGGCGGTGCCGCCAATGCCCAAGGGCCCGCCGTCCGGGCGGAAGCGCGGGAGATACTTCAATATCGCACCGAGGAGCGTGTTGCCGCGGCAGGCGGCGATCGGCTTATCGGCGAAGGACTCGTCGTGCTGAGGCAACAGGTTTTCGCCGACGACGACAAAGGTGGAACGGTCGAGGTCGGGATCAATCCGAATGAGCGCGCAGCTCGCCCAGTCATCGCCGACGAGCCAGGGATCGATATCCTCCTTGCTCGCGAACCGTTTCGCCATGGACATCTCGGACCAGTGGCGAAAAACCCGCGAGACCAGCCTGCGTTCTGCCAGTAAGCTGTCCATGCTCTTGCATGAATTGCCGCACAATTGAGCTTGGTCGCAGATCACTTGCAATCCGTTAAAATGCGTACCACCCCTTCCATTATTCGATAAAATGCGGTGCAATTTGCCCTCGGCTGCAAAACGGTCCCCGCCGCGCGCCGGATCGGGCGGCACAAGCGGGAACGATCTCGCCGCTATCTCGCTCCGCGCTTTCTGCGCTCGTCGCGAATGGCATGGATCAGGCCCACCGAGGCCCCTAGCGCGGAGATGATTGAAACCAGCAGCAATGGCGTCATTTCGCGCTCCCACACCGAACGCGGCGATTATGGTGCACAGAGATTAACGGCAGATTGCGAAGCCTGATGCACGCTCGGACACGGTTCCTTGCGCGACCGCAGGCGGTGCCCGCACTCCAAATAGGGTGCTATCGAAGAGCGGAGGACGGAATTGTGCTCCGACATGTCCCGGCGCGCCCGCGGCAGGACAGCAGGGCGCGAGTGGCAGTTGCGTCCTTCGGGCCTTCGGCGCTCACGGCTCTTGCCCGCATGCCGAAGAGAGAGAGCGGCTGTTGCAGAAGACCACGCAATCCGCGGCCAACGCCTTCGCGCGGTTCGCTAAGGCGAAGCCTTCGATCGGGCAGAAGCAGATGGCGAGGATCCGGCAAAGCTCGGCATCAAGGAGGTCGACGACGGCATTTGGATCCTCAGCTTCATGAGCGAGGATCTCGGCTTC
>JASHRZ010000622.1 GCA_030037055.1 Alphaproteobacteria bacterium | reverse complement strand
GCCGGCGGAAGTCCTCGATGCGGAGATCGTCCGTGCTCATGCGCTTGCGCTTGACCTCGCGCTCTTCCTGCTGATTCGCCCGGCTGGCGCCGGCGACCTCCTGGCCCGGAAGGCGTCGGCCGGCGCCACGGCGTCGTGCCGCAACCAGACCTCCGACGCCCGCTGAACACCGAGCTGTCGCGGACGCTTCACGGTCGGCGCGGATCGGCAACGGCGCCGCCGCGATCTCGCCGCGCTTTGGCAAAAGCGGGATGTAAGCTAACCTGCAAAAGATGATAAACGATGACGATCGCCCGCAAACGTCCGGCGATCGCGGCGTTGCGGCGCCGCCCAGCCTCGAATGTCGCGACGTCGCCCGTTCCTTCGGTGGACTGAAGGCGCTGAAGGACATCTCGCTCGTCCTCGAGTCCGGGTCCATCTTTGGTCTTGTCGGGCCCAATGGCAGCGGCAAGACGACGCTGGTCAACGCGATAACCGGGTTCTACCCGCCGCAACAGGGCCGCATCCTCTACCGAGGCCGCGACATCACTGGCACCAGGCCGCATCGGGTGGCTCCTCTCGGCATCGCCCGGACCTTCCAGAACCTCGCACTTTTCCGTGGCATGAGCGTGCTCGACAATATCCTGATCGGGCGGCACATCCACATGCGGTCGAGCGCGCTCGCCACGCTCTTTTACTGGTGGTGGGCGGAGCGGGACGAGATCAGGCAACGGCGGCGCGTCGAAGAGGTCATCGACTTCCTGCAATTGGAGGATGTGCGCGACGAGCCGATCGATGTCGTGCCGCTGGGCCTGCAGAAGCGCGTCGAGCTCGCCCGCGCGCTCGCGGCCGAGCCGCAACTCCTCATCCTCGATGAGCCGATGGCCGGGATGAATCAGGAAGAGAAGGAGTACATGGCGCGCTTCATTCTCGACACGCGCGACGAGCACGGCACGACGGTTCTGCTCATCGAGCACCACATGGACGTCGTCGCCAGCATCTGCGACCGCATGGCGGTGCTGAGTTACGGCGAGCTGATCGCAGAGGGCGAACCCGGGACGGTGCTCGCCGATGAGCGCGTCGTCGCCGCCTATCTCGGCAAGGCAAGGCGTCGTGCCGCCTGAAGCCGTCGCAGAGAGCCGACAGGAAACCTCTGCCGCCATCCCTTCGGCCCGCGCTCCTGCCGGCCGGACGCTGGTTTCGCTGCTCGCGCGCAATGCCGAAGCATATGCCGCCCGGGTTGCGATGCGCGAGCGCGACCTCGGCATCTGGCGTGAATATACGTGGCGCCAGTACCTCGACGAGGTTCTCGCCTTGGCCGCCGGGCTTGAGGCGCTCGGTTTCACCGCCGGCGAGCCGCTCGTCATCATCGGCGACAATCGCGCGCGGCTCTATTTCGCCATGGTTGCCGCAATGATGCTGCGCGGTTTCGCCTCGCCGGTCTATCCGGAGATGCCGCCCGACGAGCTCGAGCACTTTTCGCGCGGCGGCCGCGCACGCTTTGCGGTCGCCGAAGACCAGGAGCAGGTCGACAAGCTGCTAGAGCTGCGCGCACGCAGCGGCGCGCCGGAACACATCGTCTACGACGATCCCCGCGGCGTCGCCGGCTATAGGGCGCCGGGGCTCATCGGCTACGAGGCCGTCGCAGCAATGGGCCGAAGGCGGCTCGACGGCGATCCCGGCTTGGCGCCGGCGCTCATGGCCCGGGCGCGGCCGGAGGACGCCGCCGTGCTGCTGCATTCCTCGGGGACGACCGGCCAACCCAAGGGCATCCTGCTGAAGCATCGGCAGCTCATTGCCTCGGTCGGCAACGCCGCCACCGCCGGCTACTTTGAGGAGGGGGAGGAATACGTCGCCTATCTGCCGATCGCTTGGGCCGGCGACTTCATCTTCTCCGTCGCCGCCGCCATCGCCATGCGCTTTACCGTCGACATCCCCGAGCGCCAGGAAACGGTGATGCGCAATCTGCGCGAGGCGGCGCCGACACTCTATTTCGCCTCGGCCCGGAGCTGGGACAATTTGCTGACGCGACTGCAGGTCGGCATCGCTGAGTCGACGCCGTTGAAGCGGCGGCTCTTCGATTACTTCCTGGAACTCGCGATCGATGTCGAGCGCGACCGTCTCGCGGGCAAGCCAATCGGCGCGTGGCGACGGCTGATGCGGGCCATCGGCGAGCTGTTGGTCTATGGGCCGACGCGCGATCAGCTCGGCCTCAGCCGCGCCCGCCGCGCTTACACCGCCGGCGAGGCCATCGGCGAGGACACCTTCCTATTCTTCCGCGCACTCGGCGTCGATCTCAAGCAGTTCTACGGGCAGACGGAAAGCTCCGCGCTCACCGCGGCGCAAAGCAGCGACAGCGTGCGGCTTCACACCGTGGGCCGCGCGCTGCCGGGCGTGGAGATCAGGATCGACGACAATGGCGAGATCCTCGCCCGCGGCGAAAACGTCTTCGACGGCTATGTCGACGATCCCGAGGCCACGGCGCGCACCCTGGTCGACGGCTGGCTGCACACCGGCGATGCCGGCTATCTCGAGCCGGACGGGCAGCTCGTCGTGCTGGGGCGCATCGGCGACGTGGTCCATACGCGCGGCGGCGAGCGCTTCATCCCGAACTACATCGAAAACCGCATCAAGTTCAGCCAATACATCCGCGACGTCGCCGTTCTCGGCGCCGGGCGCGACTTTCTCGCGGCCATCGTCTGCATCGACATGGAGGCGGTGGGCCACTGGGCGCAGGTCAACGGCGTGGCCTACAGCTCCTACGCCGAGCTGTCCCAGAAGGCGGAAGTCTATTCCCTCGTCGCCGGTGCGCTCCGTCACGTCAACGAGGTGCTGCCGCCGCCGCTAAAGCTCAAGCGCTTCGTCAACCTGCACAAGGAGTTCGATCCCGACGACGGCGAGGTGACGCGGACCCGCAAGCTGCGCCGAAACGTCATCGAGCGTCATTTTGCGCAGGTGATCGAGGCGCTCTACGCCGGCGCCACCGCGGTCGAGATCGAGGCGCCAATCACTTACGCGACCGGCGAGACCGGGGTGCTGCGCCGCACCCTTTCAATCATGGAGGTGGGCTCCTAGACATGGACCTCATGTATTTCGCCGAGCTCGCCATGAACGGCGCCCTGGTTGGGCTGATGTACGCGCTGGTCGCGCTCGGTATCGTGCTCGTTTTCAAATCCTCGGGCGTGGCAAACCTGGCCCAGGGCGCGCTCGCCATGGTCGGCGCCTATGTCGTGTGGTGGCTCGCCGACCCACTCGGCGCGCCGCTCTGGGCTGCGGTCGTCGTCGGGATCCTCATCATGTTCTTTTTCGGCCGCGCTTTCGAGCGGCTGGCGCTGCGGCGGATGATCGGGCAGCCCGTGATCATGGTCATCATGCTGACCCTGGGCACCGAGATCTTGCTGCGCGGATCGGCACCGGCGCTCTGGGGCGCGCAGATGAAGCGCATGGACATCGGTATCGGCCAGCAGCCGATCGTCCTCGGCGACATGCTGATCAACCGCGCCTATCTTGCGGGCGGCGTGGTAGCGGTCGTCCTGATCGGGCTGGCGATGCTGTTCTTCAATTCGCGCCAGGGCGTCATGCTGCGCGCCGTCTCCGATGATCAAACGGCGTCATGGGCGGTGGGCATCTCCGTCGAGCGGGCGATCGGGGTCTCCTGGGGGCTCGCCGGAATCGCCGCCGCCTGCGCCGGCATCCTCTGGGGCTCCGTGCAGGGGGTCGACTGGACATTGTCGCTGCTGCTCATCAAGGCATTGGCGGTCGCGATCCTCGGCGGTCTCGACAGCATCGGCGGCGTCGTCATTGCAGGGGTCGCGGTCGGCATCCTCGAGAATGTGATTCCCGGTTATATCGATCCGCTCGTCGGCGGCGGCACGCGCGATCTCGTCGCTTCGACTGTGATCCTGCTCACCATGCTCGTTCGGCCCTTCGGCCTGTTCGGGCGCGAGGACATCGAGAGGGTATGACGCATGTTCTACCGCCTCGCCGGCATCCGCCACACGCGCTACGCGGCCGACCGACAGCTTTGGCCGGTGCCGGTCGATCGCGCGCAGATCGCCGCGCTGACGGCGTTCGCCGCCGCTGCACCGCTGCTGCTGTCGAACCTCTATCTCGGCAGCTATCTGCTCCCCTGGATCATCTGGAGCACGGCGGCACTCGGCCTCAACCTCCTGATGGGGTGGGCCGGGCAGATCCATCTGGGCTATGCCGCGGTCATGGCCATCGGCGCCTACAGCACGATTCACATCGTGCGCGCCGGCCTGCCCTTCGAGCTCGCGATCATCGGCGGCGGGCTCCTCAGCGCCGTCATCGGTCTCGTCTTCGGCTTTGCCGCGCTGCGCGTCAAAGGTCTCTATCTCGCCATCAGCACGCTTGCCATGCAATATCTGGTCGACTGGATCGTCTCGCATGTGCAGGCGATCAGCGGCGGCAGCCAGGCGACCTTGCAGGCGCCGGCCTTCCGCGTTCTCGGCCTGCCCGTCGCCGGCGACATGATGCGCTATTACGTGGCGCTCGCGGTCTGTCTCGTCGTCACCTCCTTCCTGCTGAATGTCGGGCGAACCAGCTTCGGGAGGGCGCTTGCCGCGGTGCGGGAGAAGGATTTCGCCGCCGCGATCGTCGGCGTCGACCCCTTCTATTTCAAGCTGCTGGCCTTTTGGTGCAGCTCCTTCGTCGGCGGCATCGCCGGCGCCGTCCTCGCCTTCTGCTACTATCGCGCCGTCACCCCCGAGCAATTCAATCTCGATGTGTCGATCCAGGCCGTGGCAATGGTCATCGTCGGCGGCTTGGGCAGCGTGATCGGCAGCTATCTCGGCGCCGCGCTCGTGCTGCTCGCGCCGATCATGCTCAACAATCTCGTCGCCGCGCTCGCCCGTGCCGGCGCACTGCCGATGAGCGAAGAAGTGCTGTCGCACATCCCGCTCATCCTCTATGGTGGGCTGATCGTAGGCTTTCTGTTGTTCGAGCCGCTCGGCCTCGCCAAGGTCTACGACAATCTTCGCAATTACTTCCTGGTCTGGCCGTTCCGCCACGCCAGGCGCTAGCCTCGATGCTTGACCAAGGGAGGAAAGGCTATGAGGAGAACGCTTACCGGCCTCGCGCTGGCCACGGTGTTGTCGGCGGCCGCGCTCGGCCCTGCAGCGGCGCAGGACAAGGCGCCGATCAAGCTCGGCACCGCGCTCGATTTCACGGCCGTCTACACCTTCGTGACGGCGGAGTACTCGCAGGGTCAGCGCGACTACGCCTCGCTGCTGAACGCAAAGGGCGGCATCAAGGGCCATTCGGTCGAGATCATGGTGGTCGATACCGGCAACCAGCCGCAGCGCGGCATCGAGGCCTATGAGCGGTTCAAGAACGAAGGCGCGGTCCTCGTCGATTTCCTGAGCACGCCGGTGTCGCGCGCCGTCGTTCCGCGCGCCTTGGCCGACGGGATGAACGTGATCACCCTGTTCCACGGCCGGTCGGATGCCGCCGACGGCACGGTTTTTCCCACGATTTTCCCGATGACGCCGGCCTATTGGTCGCAGGCAACCGCCATCGTCAAGTACATCGATGACCAGGAGAAGGGCGACCTCAAGGGAAAGAAAATCGCCCTGGTCATGATCGACTCGCCCTTCGGGCGCGAGCCGCTGCCCGTCTTCGAGGAACTTTGCAAGCGGCTCGGCTACGAGTTCTCCGCCTTCCCCTATCCTTCGCCCGGGAACGAACAGTCCTCGGCCTGGACGCAGCTGCGGCGTTTCAAGCCCGACTGGACGATCATCTGGGGGGCGGGCGGCGGCCAATCGGTCTCGGTGCGCGACGCCATCAGCAACGGCATCCCGCTCGATCGCCTTGCCTCGGTGATCTGGCTGTCCGAGACCGACGCCAACATCATCGGCGCCGGCCAGACCAAAGGTATCCTGCGCTTCGAAGGCGTCGCCTACGGCAAGGACCTGCCGGTGATCCAGGCGATCGAGCAGGAGGTGGTCGCCAAGGGCAAGGGCGCCGGCCCGGCCGAAAAGGTCGGCGGCACGTACTACAACATCGGCGTCGCCAGCATGGCGCTCTTCGGCGAGGGCGCCCGCCTCGCGCTCGAGAAGGAGGGCGAGCCGCTGACCCCGGCCAAGCTCAAGAAGGGCCTCGAGAGCATCAAGGACTTCACCGCCGACGGGCTGCTCCCCCCGGTGACCATCACCGGCGAAGATCACCAGGGCGGCGGCCGCGGCCGCATCGCCGCGTGGGACGGCAGCAAATGGGTGCCCAAGAGCGCGTGGGCGCCAGCCTACCAGGACATCGTCTGGGATCTCATTCACAAGAGCGCGGAGGAGTTCAAGGCCTCCAGCAAGTAGGCCGCGGTGCTTTCGCTCGGCAATGTCGAGGTCGTCTACGATCGCGTGTTCCTGGCGGTCAAAGGCGTCTCGATCGAGGTCTCCGAGGGGGGCATGGTTGCCCTCCTCGGAGCCAACGGTGCCGGCAAGAGCACGACGCTGAAAGCGATCAGCGGCCTGCTCATGCCGGAACGCGGCGAGGTCACGCGCGGCGAAGTCCGCTTCAACGGCCGCGACGTAGCGCATCTCTCGCCGCCCGAGCGCGTCCGGCTCGGCATCGCCCATGTGCTGGAAGGGCGGCGGGTGTTCGAGCATCTCACTCCCGACGAGAATCTCATCGCGGCGACCTCCATGCATCGCGACCGTCGCCGCATCGCGGAACTGAGGGAGAAGGTATACGGCTACTTCCCCCGGCTGAAGGAGCGACTGTCCACCAAGGCGGGCTATCTTTCCGGCGGCGAGCAGCAGATGCTCGCGATCGGCCGGGCGTTGATGATCGAGCCGAAGCTGCTCATGCTGGACGAGCCGAGCCTCGGTCTCGCGCCCTATCTGGTCGACGAGATCTTCGCCATCCTTGAGCAGCTCAATCGCGACGGCGTCGGCATCCTGCTGGTCGAGCAGAACGCCGCCGCCGCGCTCGACATCGCTTCCGATGCCTATCTCATCGAGAACGGGCGCATCGTCATGAGCGGCGCCGCCGGCACGCTGAAGGAAAACCCGGACATTCAGGAGTTCTATCTCGGCCGCGCCGGGCGGAAGGACTACCACGCCGTCAAGCATTACCGCCGCCGCAAGCGCTGGCTTGCCTAGCTACTTCTCGGCACAAAATTGAGGTTGTTGGGCAGCGGTCAATCGCGACCGGCACAAGGGTGGTGCTTGTCGGATCGCCAGAGCAAAGCGCAGCGGCAAAGCGCCCCGCGAACGCCGCACCTGCTATTGCCCCGTCGCTTTGCGGCGGAAGCCCTCGATGCCGAGATCGTCCATGGCCTTGCGCTCGCGCTTGGCCTCGTTCTGCTCCTGCTGCTTCGCCCGGTTGGCGGCGGCGACTTCGTAGCGCTTCATCTCCCGGAAGGCCTCGGCCAGCGCCTCGCGCGCCCGCGCGATCCGCTCGGCGAGCTCGGCCTGCGACTGCTCGAGCTTGCGCCGGCGCTCGATCAGGCGGCGGACATAGCCGGCATAGCCGAAGGCCGCCTCGCGCGAGGAAGCGGCAGCCTCGCGCTCGCGCAGGTCCTCGGCCTCGAGCCTGCGCCGCTCCTCGCCGAGCTTCGCCGCGAGATCCTCGAGCGTGGCGAGGTCGCGCCGGCGCTCGTCCGCCTGCCAGCGGTGCAGCCGGATGAGACTTTCGAGCGCGCTCACGCCACCGGCGCCTTGAGCAGCGCGGCGAGCTGGACATAGCCGCTGGCGAGATCGGCGCGCTCTTCCTTCGGCTGCGCCAGGAAGGCCTCGATCAGGGGATAGCGGCGGATCGCCTCGTCGATCTTGGCGTCGCTGCCCCGCTTGTAAGCGCCGAGGCGGATCAGCTCCGCCATGTCCTCATAGGTCGAGATGAGCTGGCGCGCGGCGGCGACCACCGCGTTCTCCGCCTCGCTGTTACAGGCGGGCATGGTGCGCGAGATCGAGCGCAGCACATTGACCGCGGGATAGCGGCCGCGCTCGGCGATCGCGCGGTCGAGCATGATGTGGCCGTCGAGGATGCCGCGCACCGCGTCGGCGATGGGCTCGTTGTGGTCGTCGCCCTCCACCAGCACGCTGAACAGGCCGGTGATGGTGCCCTTCCCAGTTCCGGGGCCGGCACGCTCGAGCAGCCGCGGCAGCTCGGCGAAGACGGTCGGCGTATAGCCCTTGGTGGTCGGCGGCTCGCCGGCCGAGAGCCCGATCTCGCGCTGCGCCATGGCGAAGCGGGTGATGCTGTCGATGAGGCAGAGAACGTCGCGGTCGCGGTCGCGCAAATACTCAGCGATGGCGAGCGTGAGATAAGCCGCCTGGCGGCGCAGCAGCGGCGATTCGTCGGAAGTGGCGACGACGACGATGCTGCGCTTCAACCCCTCCGGGCCGAGATCGTCCTCGAGGAACTCCTGCACCTCGCGGCCGCGCTCGCCGACGAGGCCGATCACCGTGGCGTCGGCGGCGGTGTAGCGGGCGATCATCGAGAGCAGCACCGACTTGCCCACCCCTGAGCCCGAGAAGACGCCCATGCGCTGGCCGCGGCAGCAGGTCAGGAAGGTGTTCAAGGCGCGGATGCCGAGGTCGATCTTGCCCTGGACGCGCTTCCGCGCATGGGCGGGGGGCGGCTGGTTGCGCAGCCGATAGGGGCGATGGCCCCGCGGCAGCGGCCCCTTGCCATCGATCGGCTGGCCCAGCGCGTTCACCACCCGGCCGAGCCAGGCATCGTCGGGATAGACCGCCGCCCGCCCTTCATCCAGCTCGACCTTGCAGCCGAGTCCGATCCCGTCCAGCGCGCCGAACGGCATGAGCAAGGCATGGCCGCCGCGGAAGCCAACAACCTCGCAGATCAGCCGCCGCCCCTGCTGCCCCAACACCGTGCAATGCCCGCCGACGGCGAGGCGCTGCGGCAGCCCGCCGACCTCCACCAGCATGCCTGACACGCCCGCGACCCGCCCGAAGCGGCGATACTCCGGGATGAGCGAAATTTCATCGACCAGCTCGGGAAAGCTCACGTACAGCCCCCTGCAGGACGGCCGCCGCAGGGGGCGCCGCAGCCGCATCATCGCCAACCGCGTTTAATTCAGGGTTAACCGCGATTTCCCCCGGGGGGCGGGGTCACCCCGACGTGAAGATCCTTTCGAGATAATTTTGTCTGTTTAGTTAACTCGATATTAACCTCGGTTGGTAAGAATGATTAAGAGGCGGTATGGTTGATCAGTGCCTGATCGGCCTACCGGGTTAAGCGGAGGCGGACGATGCGCGTACTTCTCGTAGAGGATGATTCGGCTACCGCGGCCAGCATCGAGATGATGCTGCGCGCCGAAGGCTTCATCTGCGACACCACCGATCTCGGCGAAGACGGGCTGGAGATCGGCAAGCTCTACGACTACGACATCATCATTCTCGACCTGATGCTGCCGGACATCGACGGCTACGAGGTGCTGCGCCGCCTGCGCGCGGCGCGGGTGCGCACGCCGATTCTCATCCTCTCGGGTCTGGCCGAGCTCGACCACAAGATCAAGGGCCTGGGCTTCGGCGCCGATGATTTCCTCACCAAGCCCTTCGACCGCCGCGAGCTCATCGCGCGCATTCAGGCCATCGTGCGCCGCGCCAAGGGCCATTCGGAATCGGTGATCCGCACCGGCAAGCTCACCGTCAATCTCGACAGCCGCACCGTCGAGGTCGAGGGCCAGCCGCTGCACCTCACCGGCAAGGAATACGGCATCCTCGAGCTGCTGTCGCTACGCAAGGGCACGACGCTCACCAAGGAGATGTTCCTCAATCATCTCTATGGCGGCATGGACGAGCCCGAGCTCAAGATCATCGACGTCTTCGTCTGCAAGCTGCGCAAGAAGCTCGCCACCGCGACCAAGGGCGACAACTACATCGAGACCGTGTGGGGCCGCGGCTACGTGCTGCGCGACCCGCCGGCCGAGACCGCGACCGCCGCCCGCAAGCTCGCCAAGGCCTAGGCGACCGCGCGCCACGCGAGCGCTCTTGCGCTCGTCGGGCGCGGCGTCAGCAGTTGCGAAGCAACTGCGGAAGCCGCCCCGTGCGGGCTAGCCAACCACCGATATCGCCACCGCACTCACTGCTGACCAGTACGGCCAGGGACAACGCTTCGCGTTGCCCTAGACCGCCGCGAGCTTCTGCGCCATGGCGGAGGGCGAGATCACCGGCATGTAGATGCCG
>JASHRZ010000621.1 GCA_030037055.1 Alphaproteobacteria bacterium | reverse complement strand
TGGAGCCTGGCGCGGCCGCTCATCGAGGATTGGATGCGCGAGAATCGCGGGCCAGAGGCGCGGATCCGGGACGCCGCCGCCGATGTCGCGGGGGTGCTGGAACGCCTGCCCGGTTTCGTCAAGGATCTGGAGAGATTGAGCGCCGCCATCACCGAAGGCGGCGGCTTGCCGCTCCATCCGGACACGCTGGCAGAGATCGCACGCCGCGACGCCGTCGATCTTCTGGGCCTGCCGCTCTGGATCATCGCGCTCGCGCTCGCGGCCATCGCCGTGGCGGTCTGGTAGGCGTTGATGCTGAACTCACCTCGGCTAATCGCCTCGAGCAGCGTGGCATCTCCGGGCGCATACGGATTGAGCGGCCGCACCCGGTGACCGTTCCAGGTTGCCGGCAGACAGAGGCGGGCGGTCAATTCGCCGAGCGAGGCGGTGTTCTCGACCGGAGCGACGGCGCGCAAATAGCGCTTGTTGGCGGCGTGCGAGACCTCTGCCCGCCGGTGCAGATCGGCGATGCCCTTGCGCATCCGCTGCCACCGCGGTGCCGCCCTTGGCTTGCCCTCCGGCGCGCGAAAGGTTTTGAACCCCATCGCATCGTTGATCGTGGTCTCGACCCGCAACACGCTGCCCTGCTTGTCGTACATCTTGATCGTGTTGTCGCCGACATGGCTGGCAACCTCCCGATCATTCGCCGTGGGTTTTTTCATGTCCCGGCGGGTCGATCATGGTAAATTCCCGCGCCAAGTGGTGGCGGCCGGAAGCGGCACGGTTTTGCTCGCCGGCGGAGCTTCGCGCGGCCGGCATGGAAAATCCCCCTCCCAGCTTCCGCCCACCGCGCCCGGAAGGAGGAGACGCCAAAATGTCGGAGAGCCACGTCATTTCGCCGCAACCGCACCGGCCTTTCGCCGACCGCGTGCGGCAGGTCAGCACCGAAGAGCCGTTCCGCTGGCTTGCCGCCGGCTGGTCCGATTTCCGCGCGGCCTTCGGCGCGAGCCTCGCCTATGGGCTGATCTTTGTCGTCGCCGGCTTGGTTTTGACGGCGGCGCTGTTCGTCGCCGACATGATGTACCTGTTCTTTCCGCTCGCCGCGGGCTTCATGCTGATTGGCCCGGCATTGACCACAGGCTTCTACGCCATCAGCCGCGATCTCGAGCAGAAAAAGGCGCCGAGCTTCGCCGGGGCGGTGCTTGCCTTCCGGGTCAATCCGGGGCCGCTGTCCTATGTCGGACTGGCGCTGCTGTGCCTGCTCTTGCTTTGGCTGCGCCTAGCGCAGCTCGTCTTCGCGCTCAGCTTTCCATCGACCGTCGGGCCGGATTTGCAGTCGCTCGTCGACGCGGCGTTCTTTACGCCGGACGGGCAGGTGTTCGTGGCAATCAGCCTGGCGATGGGCGCGGTGATCGCCGCGCTGACTTTCGCGGGCGGCGCGTTCTCGTTGCCGCTGTTGATCGACCGGCCGGTCGGGATGGTGGAAGCGGTGGCGACGAGCTGGACCGCGGTGATGATGAATCTTCCGGCGATGGCGGTATGGGCGGTGACGCTGGTGCTCCTGACGGCGGCCGGCATGGCGGCGGGAATCATCGGCCTTGCGCTGACGCTGCCGCTGGCGGGCCACGCCACCTGGCATGCCTATCGGGCGGTGATCCGCCCGGACGAGGCCGGGCGCAGCCTTCAGAGCTGAGCGCGAAGAGGGAACGCGCCGGGCGCCGCAGAGCACGGCAGCCTCGGCCAGCGAGATGGGCCGGTTCGAGACCGAATGGCTGACGCGGCCGGAGAACCTCGCAGCGCTCACCGATCTGTTCGGGCAATGGATCGACCGCGTGCATCGACGCCGCCCGCCCAAGGTCATCCTGCTCGACATCGATTCCAGCGAGAGCCCGACCTACGGCGAACAAGAAGGCAGCGCCTATTACGGCCACTGCGGCTGCACCTGCTACCCCTGCTGTTCGTGTTCAACCAGTTCGGCGATCTCGAACGCCGCACAACGCGGACGGCTGGAAGACCGAACTACCCGGATGGTGGCAGGCTACCGCGGCAAAATGCCGCGGCTTTATTGCCGCGCCGGCGCCCGAAGCCCTGGCCCTCTCGGCCTCTGACCCCAGACGGCCGGCAATTGGTTTAGCCACCCGCATCCCACCAGCACTTCGACCACTGCAACCCTCCTGCTCGCTCGTATCACAAGAAAGTGATCGAAGCCGACCGCTTGTTCCGCCTCGCGCCGCCCCCGGGTCTAGCGCACGCTGTCGTTCTTGAACCGCGCGGCTTCGGCGCCCATCACGCCGGCGAGGTATCGCAGCTCGTCGGCGCGCGTCTTGTCGCCGATGGTGCGCGCATCCATCAGGAACTGGCTCGCGCGCGCCTGCAGATATCGGATGAGGCCGCTCTTGGGATCCCCCTGCGCGAAGGATTTCGCGCCGGGGATGAGACCTTCCATGAGCGTGTCGTAAAGCGCCACGAGCTCCTCGAACTCTTTGGCAATGCTTGGCGTGCGCGCCGATGCAGCGGTCCTGCGCGCGTAATCCGCCCGCCGCTGCAACAGCGACATCCAGCCGCCATCGACCCCGGCTTCCATGCGCCCCCCATTCGATCGGACCCCACCCTTTTGAGTTAACGAGAAGTCCTTTTCAATTTGTTAATGGTCCTAGACGGCCGACGGCGACGGCGTGGCTGAGCAACGGTGCGGCGCGACGCAAGGCGCGGAGCGCCGCCTTCGTTTCCCGGGCGATCTGCAGCAGCGCCGGGAGCTGCGTCGGGCGGCGCCAGAGCGACCCCAGCACCGCGCCGAGCGCAGCGTGTCCCTCGGCGTCGAGTCCGACGAGCGCCGCCGGCGGCAAGCGGCGTGCGGCTGGATCGGCGACGGCGCGCAGTACCAAGAAAGGCAATCCCGCCGCGACCGCGGCTTGCGCCACGAGATGGCTTTCGAGATCGACCGCAATGGCGCCGCCGGCATAGAGCGCACGCTTGCGCTCGGGCGTGGCGACGGGCGTCCTCGCGCCTAGGAGGTCGCCGGTCGCCACGGTGATACCGGCCTCGGCCAGCGCCGCCGCCATCGCCTGGTGCCAGGTGCGATCGACCCGCAGACGCCCGCCGGCCTCGTCGCGCACCGCCAGCGGCAGCAGCAGGCGACCCGAGGCGAGCGCCGGGTCAAGGCCACCGCAAATGCCGAAGCTGACGAGGCCGCTCGCACCCGCGGCGACGAGC
>JASHRZ010000620.1 GCA_030037055.1 Alphaproteobacteria bacterium | reverse complement strand
CACGGCAGTGACCTCGAGGTTCTCGCCTTGCCGGGCCGCGGCCTGGCGACGGAACAGACGGTCGAACAAGCTTGGCCCGCCGGCATCGAAGCCCAGGCCGCCGAATATGTCCTCGAAGTTGATGCCCCCGAACAGGTCCTCGGGCGAGAAGCCGGCGACGCCCGCATGGCCGCGGGCGTCGTATTCGGCTCGCTTCTTCGGATCGCTCAGGACGGCGTAGGCCTCGGCGATTTCCTTGAAGCGGTCGCTCGCGCCCGGCTCCTTATTGCGGTCGGGATGGTATTTGAGCGCGAGCTGCCGGAAGGCGTCCTTGATCGCCTTCGCCTCGGCATCGCGGGACACCCCAAGCGTTTCGTAATAGTCGCGCGCTTCGGCCAAGGGCTAGCATCTCGCTCTATCGGGTTCGACGGCCGGCCTCGCGGTATTCTGCGTCGACCACGCGGCCGCCGGGACCGGAGCCGGTCGGCCGCGCCTCGCCGGTCGGCGCGCCGACATCGGGGCGGGGCTGCGGCTCGGGTTGCGGCGCCTGCGCGTAGAGCGTCCGGCCCGCTTCCTGCAGCACCGCCTTCAACGCATCGGCCTTTTGCGATGCCAGGGCGGCATCGCGCTTGCTGAGCGCCTGGCGGGTCTCGCGCAGCGCCGCCTCGACGCGCCCGCGCAGATCCTCGGACAGCTTGGCACCGTAATCGGCAAGCGTGCGTTCGGCCTGATAGCAGATGGAATCCGCGTTATTGAGCTTTTCCGCCTCCTCGCGCCGCTTCTTGTCCTGTTCGGCGTAGTGCTGCGCCTGGTCCATCATGCGCTGCTTCTCGGCCTCGGGCAGCCGAGTGGAGCCGGTGATCCTGATGGATTGGGACTTCTGGCTCGCCATGTCCTTGGCGGTGACGTTGAGGATTCCGTCGGCGTCGATGTCGAACGTCACGTCGATCTTCGGCACGCCGCGAGGCGCGGGCGGCAGGCCGTCCAGATTGAATTGCCCCAGGCTCGTATTGTCGGGCGCCATGGGCCGCTCGCCCTGGAAGACATGCACGGTGACGGCCGTCTGCATGTCGACCGCGGTGGTGAAGATCTCGGAGCGCCTGACCGGAATGGGCGTGTTGCGGGCGATCAGCGGGGTCGCGACGCCGCCCAGGGTCTCGATGCCCAGCGTGAGCGGCGTGACGTCGACTAGCACGATGGCGCCGACTTCACCGGCGAGCACGCCCGCCTGGATCGCGGCGCCTTGCGCGACGCATTCCATTGGATCGACGCCGGTCTCGCCCTTGCGCCCGACGAGCTCCTCGAAGAAGGCGCGCACCATCGGCATGCGCGTCGGTCCGCCCACGAAGACCAATCGATCGATCCGGCTCGATTCCATACTGGCGTCATGGAAGGCCTGCAGCACCGGTTCGCGGCAGCGCTCGACGACCGGCCGAACGATGCGCTCGAGTTGCGCTCGGGTGAGATCGAAGTCGAGGTGAACCGGTCCAGACGGGCCGCCGGCGAGGAAAGGCAGGGAAATGTGGGTCGACGTGGTGGTGGACAGTTCGATCTTGGCGACCTCGCCCGCCTCCTTGAGCCGGATGGCCGCCATCCGGTCGCCGCGGAGGTCGACGCCCGTCTCAGCGCGGAAGCGATCGGCAAGGTATTCGAAGACGAGCTTGTCCATATCGGTGCCGCCGAGCTGCGTGTTGCCGCTCGTCGCCTTCACCTCGAACACGCCCTTGCCGAAATCCATGATCGTGACGTCGAGGGTGCCGCCGCCGAAGTCGACGACGGCAATGCGAAGTTCCAGATTGAGACGATCGAGACCGTAAGCGAGCGCGGCCGCGGTCGGCTCGTTCACCAGCCGCACGACCTCGAGGCCGGCGATGCGGGCGGCATCCTTGGTCGCGCTGCGCTGGTTGTCGTTGAAATAGGCGGGAACCGTCACCACCGCCTGCGTCACCGGCTCGCCGAGAAAGGCTTCGGCGTCGCGCTTGATCTTCTGCAGCAGGAAACCGGACAGCTCTTCGGGCGAGAACTCGCGATCGCGCAGCCGCACTTTCTCGCGGCGGCCCATCAGTCTTTTGAAGGCGGTGGTGGTGCCGTCGGGATTCACCGCCGCCTGTCGGCGAGCCGGTTCGCCGACAAGCATCTGTCCGTCCGCGGTCAAGGCGACGTAGCTCGGAAACGCCTTGCCGCCGAGCGTGATGCCCTCGGCGCTCGGGATGATGACGGGACGTCCGCCCCGCAGCACCGACGCCGCGGAGTTCGAAGTGCCGAGATCGATGCCGATGATAGCCATGTCGCTTGCCCACCGGGATTTGGCCGTCACCATAGCGGGATCGGGCGCAAGCACATTGACTTGCATCAAGGCCCTCCAGGCGCGCCCGATACCGCCCAACCGCCGCTCGCTCGCCTTTCCCTCAGTCGTCACCGATGGCAAGCGGCAAGCACGGCGAATTTGCCTCAAGCCTTGGCCGCTGTGGGATGCAGGCTTATAACGACTTCCGGCCCGGTCTTCGGCACCGCCTGCATCATCGGCGCAGAGGAATTTTTTGTCGCCGGTCTACACCAATGACGTAGTGGGCGGCTACCCCGCACGGCTCTCGGGGTTGCTTGCGCAACCGCTGTCGCCGCCGGCGACGACGCCCTGCGCGCGTCGCGCTAGGGCCAGGCCACTTCGGGCGGCAGCGACATGAAGATCGCGTCGACGTTGCCGCCGGTCTTGAGGCCGAAGGCGGTGCCGCGGTCGTAGAGCAGGTTGAATTCGACGTAGCGGCCGCGGCGGATGAGCTGGTGGCGGCGCTGCTCGGCGGTCCAGGGCTCGAACATGTGGCGGTGCACGATGCCGGGATAGACCCCGAGAAACGCCTCGCCCACCGCCCGGGTGAAGGCGAAGTCGCGCTCCCAGTCGCCCGTGTCGAGATAATCGTAGAAGATGCCGCCGACGCCGCGCGGCTCGTTGCGGTGCCTGAGGAAGAAATACTCGTCGCACCACTGCTTGAAGCGCGCGTAATAGGTCGGGTCGTGCGCGTCGCACGCCGCCCGCAGCGCGGCGTGGAAGGCTTCGGTGTCGGCGGCATTGGGGAACATCGGCGTTAGATCGGCGCCGCCGCCGAACCAGGTCTTGGTGGTGCGGATGTGCCGCGTGTTCATGTGCACCGCCGGCACCAGCGGCGAGCGCAGATGCGCGACCAGCGAGATGCCGCTGGTCCAGAAGCGCGGATCCTCGGCGGCGCCGGGGATCTGGCCGCGGAACTCCGGCGAGAACTCGCCCCAGACGGTGGAGACATTGACCCCGACCTTCTCGAAGACGCGGCCATGCATCACCGACATGACGCCGCCGCCGCCGCCCTCGCGCTGCCACTCGTGCCGCTGGAACCGGCCGGCGCCGCCCTCGCCGGGGCGCTGGGCGGCATGTTCGTCCTCGATCGCCTCGAAAGCGGCGCAGATGCGGTCGCGCAATAGGGTGAACCATTGCGCGGCACGCTCTTTCAGGGCTTCGCTCATGAGGACGGCTCCTC
>JASHRZ010000619.1 GCA_030037055.1 Alphaproteobacteria bacterium | reverse complement strand
CGACCGCCACAAGGTGCTGGAGATCGGCACCGGCTCGGGCTACCAGGCGGCGGTGCTGGCGAAGCTCTGCCGCCGCGTCTTCACCATGGAGCGCCATCGCGCGCTGCTCAAGGAGGCCGAGAAACGCTTCGCCGAGCTCAAGATCCACAACGTGACGACCCGCCTCGGCGATGGCAGCAAGGGCTGGCCCGAGCAGGCGCCGTTCGACCGCATCATGGTCACCGCGGCCGCGCCGGAAGTGCCGCAGATCCTGCTCGACAGCCTCGCCGAGGACGGCGTCCTCGTGGCGCCAGTGGGCGAAGAGCGGCGCGACCAGGTGCTGTTGCGCATCCGCCGCCGAGACGGCGCGTTCCTCACCGAGGATCTGGGGGCGGTGCGCTTCGTGCCGCTGGTGGCGGGGTTGCCGCGCGCCAAGCCCGAATGAGCGCGCCGTTGCCGCTCGTGCCTCTACGGGAGATCCGGTCTAGACTGCGGTCATGAGGACCTCGGTCCGCCTGCGTCTTGCGGCGCTGCTGCTGGCGGCGCTGGCGGGTTGCGCACGCACTACGGCGCCGGCACCGGTGGTTGCCGGCGGCTCGCCCCCCGGAGCAGCGCCGGCGGCGAGCGGGCCGCCGCGCGGGCCGCAATCGATGGTGCCGCATCCCGACCGGGTGGTGGTGCAGCAGGGCGAAACGCTCTACGGCGTCGCCCGCCGCTATGACGTGCCCGTGCGTTCGCTGATCGAGGCCAATGGCCTGGCGCCGCCTTACCGGCTTGCCGCTGGAAACAGCCTCGTCGTGCCGCAAGTTCGCCAGCACGTCGTCGAGCCCGGCGACACGCTCTACAGCATCTCCCGGCGCTATGGCGTCGACACCAGCACACTGGCACGCAGCAACGGGCTCGAACCGCCCTATCGCGTGCGCGTCGGCCAATCGCTTCTCCTGCCGGCGGCGGTGGAGAGCGCGCGCACGCCGGTGATCCAGGCGACCGCACCCGGTTCTGCCTACGCCGCGGCAGCGGCGCCTCCCGCATCCGGCGGCGGCGAGCTGGCGCCGCTCGCGGCCCCGCGGGCCTCCGCCGAGCCTGCGCCGCCGCCCCCGGAGGAGAAGCCCGCCTCCGCGCCTCCCGCGCCGACCGCCGTGGCCCAGCCGGCAGAGGAGAGGACCGCGGCCCTGCCGGCGCCTGCGCCAGCGCCGCGCGAGGCCAGCCACAGCTTTGTCTGGCCGGTGCACGGCCGCATCATCGCCGCTTACGGCGATGACGCGGGCGGGACCCATAACGACGGCATCAACATCGCCGCGCCCGAAGGCACCGCGGTGCTGGCCGCCGACGCCGGCATCGTCGCTTATGCCGGCAACGAGCTGCGCGGTTACGGCAATCTCGTGCTGATCAAGCACGCCGATGGCTGGATGACCGCCTACGCCCATAATTCGGCGCTGCTGGTGAAGCGCGGGGAGAAGGTGCGGCGCGGTCAGCCGATCGCGCGGGTCGGCGCGACCGGCGCGGTCGGCGAGGCGCAGCTTCATTTCGAGATCCGCCACGGCACCCGCGCACTCGATCCGGGGGACTACCTGCCGCAGGCGGCGGCAACCGCGGCGCGCGACTAGGAAGCGGGCCGAATCACGGCGCATCATCCGCGCCCGGTAAGAATGGCGCGACCACCGGCCATTCCTCGCTCACGAGGTCGAGATGTGCCATTCAATTCAAGGTTGCTTTTTGGCGGCGGTGAAGCATCGCGAAGCTGCCGCTGCTTTGGAATGTCTGTCGACAGGGTCGCGATCTCCTCCCGCTTCTTCCATTGGAAGATTGACGGCGCATCGAGATAGCGCGACACTTCATGTGATAAGGGGTCTTATAACCGGGAGGAAACTATGAAGAACAAGCTGCTTTTGGCAGCGGCGGCGCTGTTGGGCACGCTGCTGCTGGCGCCCGCCGTATTTGCCCAGAGCGATTGTACCAAGCTTGTGCCGCCCTCGCCGTTCGGCAAGGACGACGAGACAGGCGCCACCAATCGGGTGACACCGGCGGTGACCAAGGCGGCCGCGGCAGAGATCCAGACCGGCAAGGTCACGACCTTGACCAACGTGCTGGTCGACGGCGTACCACTCTTCGGCACGCGATTCTCCAAGACCATCCTGACCGCCACCGGCCTGGCACCCGGCGGTGCGCTCGGCGAGAACAACCTCACTTATATGGAAGACACCTGGCTCAGCCAGAGCCACGTCGGGACCCATCTCGACGGCGTCGGCCATATCGGACGGGCTGACTGCTATTACAATCAGAACCCGATGGGCAAGTTCATCAACCAGAACCGCATGACGAAGCTCGGCCTCGAGCACCTGAAGTCATTCGCGACGCGGGGCGTTATCATCGACATGGTGCGCGTCTTCGAGGCGGCGAACAAGCTTAGAGCAAATCCGCAGTGCCGCAAGCCCTGCATCGACAAGGGACAGGTGATCACGCCGGAGGACCTGCAGGCCGGTCTCAAGATGTACAACGTGACCCTGCGCGAAGGCGATGCGGTCTTCATCCATACCGGCTGGGAGGATCTGTTCCTGCAGTACCCGGCGCAGAACACCCTCTACAACAGCGGCGAGCCTGGCATCGGCGAGGCGGCGGCGAAATGGCTCATCGATCAGAAGGTCATCTTAGTCGGCGCCGACACCTGGGCGGTCGAGGTGATCCCGGGCGAGAGTCCGTCGAAGGCCTTTTCCGTGCACCAGATGCTGATCACCGACAACGGCATCCATATCATCGAGAACGCGCGCACCGACCTCATCGCCGACGAAGCGGCGGCGACCAAGCGCGCCACCTTCTTCCTCAACATGACCGTGCCGAAGGCCGTTGGCCTCACCGGCAACTTCGTGGGGATCGAGGCCATTCAATAAAGGCTTCTTTAGTGTCGATCGCTGGCTTTACCCCGGCGCCCGTCCTCGGGCGCCGGTCGCTTCTGGGAGGGGCGGCGGCGCTGCTGGCGCTGCCGCTCGCGGCGCAGGGCGCAGCCGAGCGGCGCTACCGCATCGGCTTCGCCAACCTCACCGAAGATCCCGGCACGCGCCTCGAAGGGCTGGGTTTCACCGGTGGCGATGTGCAGGCGAGCTTCGTGCTCGCCGCGCGCTCGCTTCCGGTCGAGATGGTCTTCTATGACAACGACCGCAATCGCGAGAAGACGCTCGCCAATGCCGATGATGCGATCGCCCGCAAGCTCGACCTCTACATCCAGTACTGCGACGATGCCGGCGCCAATGGCGAGGTGGCCAAGCGGATGAAGACCGCCGGCCTTCCCGTCCTGGCGGTGACCTACCCCGTCCCCGGCGCGCCGCTCTACGGCCCCGACAACGCTCTCGCCGGCCGCCTCGCGGGAGAGGCGCTGGCGCGCTTTGCCAACGCCACCTGGCAGGGACGCGCCGCTGCCGTGGCCATTGTCGGGGATCTCGCCAATCTGGGCGATCACGTGCCCGACCGCGTCGAGGCCATTGCAGCCGCGCTCAAGGAGCATCTGCCGAGCGCGGCGCAGACGCGTCTCGACACGACCGGCAACCCGGCGCAGGCGGAGGCGCAGATGCGCCGCTTCGCCGCCGCGCAGCCCGATCACAAGCTGCTGGTCGCCGCGCTCGACGATACCACCGCGCTGATGGCCAAGGCCGCGGTCGAGGCCGCCGGTCGCGTCCCCGACACGGCGATCGTGAGCCAGGGCTGCGACCGCTCCGTGCATGGCGGCTCCAACGACAAGAAGGAGATCGATCCGACCAATCGCGGCAGCATTCTCATCGGATCCGTCGCCTATCTCCTCGACCGCTATGGCTACGAGGTGCTGCCGCTGGCGCTCAGAATGCTGCGGGACGAGACCGTACCGCCGCGCGTGCCCACCCGCCATGTCCTCGTGACCGCCGCCAACGTATTCACGATCTATCCGCCCATCGACATGAACTAAGGACAAGCGCCTGACGGAAAAGCGACAGCGCTAGCCGGCTGGCGCTGGGGCTACCCGCCGCTTGCTTGGCCCGGCGAGATCCGCGGCGGTGACACTGGTTTGGGGCGCTTGGGAGGCCCGCCTGCGATATCGCTGCTTCGGATGACGGCAGCGAGCCGCAGGATTCGGGAGATTGCGGCAAATGTGGAGATGGCATAGCCTGACCATTGGCGGCAGACGGCGACGTCGCGGAGGGGGGCGGAGACGGTGTTGCTGAACGGGCGACATCAGCGGCGCGTGGCATGGCTGGGGCTTTTCGCGGTGTGGCTCCAGGTCGCCGTCGTTTTTCCCCATGTTTGTCCCGACGACATCGCCATGCTTGGCGGCTATCTCGGCTTTAGCCCGCAGATGATCTCCGGCCCGCCGGACGAGCGGGATCCGCCCCTATGTCCGCTGTCCGACGGACGCGGCGGCGATACCTGCTTCATTTATGCGACCGCACATCTGGCCGGCTCTCCGCTCCTCCCCGATGCGATAAAGCTTGACCGAGTCACCCGGAACGGATCGACCCTCGCGGCGCGCGAAACGCAAATGCATCTCGCGCGACCGCATCACCTTCTCTTCGAGACCCGCGCACCCCCCGTCCTCTGAGGTCGATCGCAGCATCATCGAACTCGTCCATCGTTCGATACGATCGCCGACTTCAATCGACGAGGATTGTCTTGGAAACGCCGCACACGCTCGTTGCGCCGCGCTTCCCGCGGCGACCCGTGCATCACGCTGGGCGTCATTGGCGCGCCGTGCTGCCGGAGCGGATTTCGCTCATATTGAAGCATAGCCAGGACGCGCGAGAGTGGCGCTCGGGCGGCGCGCCACTTATTTTCGCCCTCCTTAGCCTCACGGCCACGCTTGGCGACGCGCGCTTGGCGATGGCCGACCCGCCCATCGGAACGAGCGAAACGTCGGCTCCGGCGCCGCAGGCCGAATCGGGATCGCCAGCGCCCGGCTCCGCGCCGGCACCAGCCACGCTCGAGGAAGTAACAATTGAAGCGAAGCGGCTTCAGGCGGTCGGCGCCGCGATCGAGCCGCGGATCGGCGCCTCGACCTATACGGTCACCAGCCAGGAGATCGAGACGCAGCCCGGCGGCGAGAACAACACGCTCAACCAGGTGGTGCTGCAGATGCCCGGCGTCACTCAGGACGCCGAATCGGCAGGTGGCATCCATATCCGCAACGAGATGCAACCGATGGAGTTCCGGATCAACGGCATTCCGCTGCCGACGGGGTTGAGCTTCTTCGGCCAGGGCCTCAGCCCCCGCTTTGCCAACTCGGTAACGCTGATCACCGGCGCGCTGCCGGCGGAATACGGCTTGGCCACCTCGGGCATCGTCGACATCGAAACCAAGAACGGGCTGTTCGCTCCCGGCGGCGAAATCACGATGTACGGCGGCAGCTATGCGACGCTGCATCCCAGCGCGGAATACGGCGGTTCGGTCGACGGCTACAACTACTATGTGTCCGGCGACGTTCTCAGCACGGACCATGGCATCGACGGCGTCACGCCGGCGTTGACACAGATCCACGATCAATCATTGCAGCAGCACGCCTTCGTCTACCTCGACAAGATCATCGACGCCAACAACCGCGTGACCGCGATTGCGAGCCAATTCAGCGGCGCGTTCGAGATCCCGAACAATCCGAGCACGCCGCCTTTTCCCGGGATCAGCTTCCTGAACGGCTTCCCCGTCTCGGCCTTCGATCCGGCGCAGCTCAACGAACGGCAAACCGAAACGAGCCAGTTCGGCATCCTGTCCTACCTGCACTCCGGTGCCGCCGCCGATTTCCGGATCTCGGCGTTCACCAAGTACAGCACGCTCGATTTCCGGCACGACCCCTCGCTCGCCGACATCGTCTTCAACGGCGTCGCGCAAGACGCGTCGCTGACGAGCTTTGCCAACGGGGCCCAGCTCGATTTCAGCGCCCGGATCGCGACGGATCATACGCTGCGCAGCGGCCTGATGCTGGAGGGCGAGCGGTTCACCTCGCATACCGACTCGTTGCTGCTGGTACAGGACGGCGGCTCTTCCGAGAGCCCCACTTTCGGCAGCACGCCGGCCACCTCGGTCCCGAGCGAGATTTCCGCCGCCATCGGCAAGACCGGCTGGACCTATAGCGCCTGGCTGCAGGACGAATGGAAGCTGACGCCGGACCTGACGGTCAACTACGGTGTAAGGTTCGACGTCGTCAACCAATTCGTCATGGGCGACCAGATCAGTCCGCGCCTCAATACCGTCTTGCAGGCGACGCCGACGACGGTCCTGCATGCCGGCTACGCGAGCCTGTTCACGCCGCCGCCCTTCCAGCTGGGTCCGCCTGAGAACCTGATCGAGTTCAACAACTTCAAGAGCACGGGTCTGACCACGTCGGCGGCGACGCCCTCGACGGGGAACTCGCCGCTGCAAATCGAGCGTGCCAACCTCTTCGATATCGGCGGCGCGCAGGATCTGGCCGGTGGCGTCAAGATCGGCCTCGACGCGTACTACAAATTCGCCCGCAACGGCGTCGATTTCGGTCAATTCGGCGCCCCGATCATCACGATCCCGTTCAATTACCGCATCGTTGCTAATCCCGGGATCGAGCTGACGACGCGCTGCGACAGCGGACCCTTCACCTATTACGGAAACCTCGCGATCGCGCGGCAGCGGGCGAAAGGCATTACCTCCGGCCAGTTCAATTTCGCGCCGGCGGACCTTGTCACTGTCGATACCATCGGCATCGAGACCGACCACAGCCAGCTCATGACGGCGTCGGCCGGACTGTCGTACCTGTGGTTGGGGACGCGGTTCGCGGTCGATCTCCTCGCCGGAACCGGGGCTCGGACGACGCAACCCAACGGACCGATCAACGGCGCCTCGTTGCCGTCCTGGGAGCAGGTCAATCTCGGCATCGTCCGCCAATTCGAAACGGAAGGCGCCGGTGCGGTCAAGCTCCGTTTTGACGTGATCAATTTGTTCGACGAGAGCTATTTGTTGCGCAGCAGCACGTCGATCGGCGCCTTCGCGCCGGCCTTCGCGCCGCGGCGCACGTTCTACGCCGGTGTCAGCAAGGAGTTCTAACCCGCGCTTCCGCGCATGCGCATGTCGGCGAGGCGGGCGCCCTCAGCGCTTGGCGCGCAGCGGTCCGTAGTAGAACAGCCTGTCGCTGCGCTGGCTTTCGCGCTCACTCGTGGCGGCGAAGGTGACGGCGCCGTCGGGGCCGACTGCGAGCGCGGGGAAGAGCGGAAAGGCGACGAGGCGGCCGCCGCCCGGCAGCCCATCGCCGACCGCCGCGATGCGCATCGCCCCGCCGGCCCCGGCAAGATAGAGCGCGCGGCCGTTCGGGCCGCCATCGACCGACGCGATGAAGCCGACCGCACCCGCCTCGCTCAGCCCCGGCCAGGAAGCAAAGCCGGCGAAGCTGCCGCCGCCCGGCGCCGGCTCGCCGACCGCGGCCATGCTGCGCGGCACATCGCCATCGATCAGGAAGACCGCGCTCTCCGGACCGCCCTGGCGCAGCACGGCGCTGAGCGCGACCGCGCCAGCGGCGTTGAGCTCGATCCGCTCGGAGAAGCGGGCGAAGATGCCGCCGATGGGCGAGGGGCTGCCGGCGGCAAGCACGAGGCGAGCAACCTTGCCGCTGCTGGCGAAGATGCCGCCGAGAATCGGGCCCTGCTCGACCACCGCGCCAAAGGCGACCTCGCCTTGCTTGTTGAGCGCGGGATTGCCGAAGCCCGAGAACAAGCCGCCGCCGGGCACGGCGTCGCCCGTGCCGGCGATCTTGGCGAGCTCGCCGCGGTGCCAGAGATAGATCGCCTCGCCCGATTCGCGCCCATGCCGCACCGAGGCGAGAAAGGCGACATCCCCCGCGTCATTGACCGCCGCCGGCCCGAAATCGGCGAGCGTACCGCCGGTGATCTCGGGCGCGGCGGCGCCGCTCAGCGCGACCGCCGTGAGCCTGCCGTTCTGCGCCATGAAAACGCCGCTCGTCGCCTTGCCGCCAGTGAGCCCGGCGGCAAAGACCACCGCTGCCGCTTCGTTGATGGAGAGCGCCGGATTCTCGCCGAGGCTGGCGATCCGCTCGCCGCTGGGCACTCCATCGCCGACCGCCGCGAGCTTGACGATGCGGCCGCCGGAGGCAAGGAACAGCCCCTCCTCTGCGCGGCTGTGCAATAGGGTGGCGAAGAACGCCACATCCCCGTGCCGGTTGGCGGGCGCCGCCACAGCGCGGCCCTCGACGTCGAAGCGGTCGAAGGTGCCGTCGGCGGGCGACGCTTCGCCCGATGCAACGATGGCCTGCAGCACCGCCGGTGCCGGCGGCGGCGCGCTCGCCCGCATGCCAGGTTCGCGTCCGCCGAACGTCGCCCACAGCACGGCGGCCCAGAGCAGCGCCACCGGCACCAGGGCCAGGGCGACGCGCTGGCGGGCGCCGGCAAGGAGCTCGCTCGAGCCGGAATTGAGTGCCATCAGTTCTTCAGCATCCCGGCCTTAAGCGCGGAGATATTGTGGCGCGCCATCTTCAGATATGTGTCGGCCTCGCCCCCCGGCTTCGACAGCGCGTCGGAATAAAGCGTGCCGCCGATGCTCGCTCCCGCCTCCTGGGCGACACGCTCGATGACGCGCGGATCGTTCATATTCTCGACGAAGACCGCCTTGACCTTGTCGTCGCGGATCTGCGTCACGAGCCGCGCGATGTCGTCGGCCGATGCCTCCTTGTCGTTCACCCAGCCGCGCGCCGGGATGAGTTTGATGCCGTAGGCTTTGCCGAGATACTCGAAGCCGTCATGGGAGGTGATCACCTTGCGCTTGCCTTTGGGCACCTCTGCGATCTCGGCCTTGGCCCAGGCATCGAGCTGCTTGATCTCGGCGATATAGGCGTCGCTCCGCGTCTTGTAGAAATCCGCATTGGAGGGATCGGCCTTCGCCAAGGCCTCGCCGATGTTGCGGGCATAGATCGCGCCGTTGGCGAGATCGTGCCAAGCGTGCTGGTCGCTCTTGGGCGCGGCGTCGCCAGTGTCGTGGCCCTCTTCTTCCGCCGCGGTGATGATCCTGGCGCCGCGGCTGGCGACGATTTTGCTGCCTTTGAAACCCGACTGCCGGATGAGCCCGTCGAGCCAAGGCTCGAAATCGGGGTTGATGTCGTTGAGCACCAGCAGATTCGCCTCGGCCAGGGCGCGCGCGTCGGCGGGCGTCGGCTGGTAGAGCTCGCTGTCGCCGTCACCGCCGACGATGGTGGTGAGCGCAACACGGTCGCCGGCGATGGTGGCGACCATGTCGCCGAGCACACTGAACGTCGCCACCACCTTGAGCGGCTCCGCCGCAAGCGGCGCGCGCGACAGGGCGAGGATGCACATTGCGGCGATCATCAAAGCGAAGCGTTTCATGCGGGCACTCCCGGCGGCCGAGCGAGCTCAGGCTGGTAGCGCGCGGCCAGCAGCGACACGAGATAGAGTGCGCCAGCCACCAGCACAATGGCCGGCCCCGACGGCAGGTTCAGAAAATAGGACAACAGCAGGCCGACATATCCGGCGGCGAGGCCGAGCCCAGCGCTAAGCGCCATGGCCGGGAAAACGCGCCGGGTCCAGCATCGCGCCGCTGCCGCCGGCAGCAGCAGCGGCCCCACCGCCAGCAAGGTGCCGAAGGCCTGGAAGCCGGCCACGAGATCGAGCACCACCAGGGCCAGGAAGACGAGGCGATAGGTGCCGCTGCCGCCGCTCATGGCCTGCAGGAAGCCGGGATCGAAGGCCTCGACGACGATCGGGCGATAGACCGCAGCGAGGATGAGCACGCTAATGCTGGTCAATAGCGCCATCAACACCAGGGTCGGCATGCCGACGGCGAGGATGGTGCCGAACAGCACATGCATGAGGTCGATATTGCTGCCGCGCGCGGTCACCAGCAAGACGCCCGCTGCAAGCGACAACAGATAGAATACCGCGAGGTGCACATCCTGCCGCTGCGCCGCGTCGCGCGTGACAAGGCTCGAGAGCGCCGCGACGGCGAGGCCCGTGACCACGCCGCCGGCGCTGAGCGCGAGCAACGAATAGCCTGCCAGCGCGAAGCCGAAGGCTGCGCCCGGCATCACCGCATGGGAGAGCACGTCGCCGACCAGGCTCATGCGCCGCATCAGCAGCAGCGTGCCGATCGGTCCGTTGGCCAGTGCCAAGGCGGCGAGGCCGACAAGCGCGGTACGCATGAAGCCATAAGCCGCGAAGGGCTCGATCAGGACGGCATTAAGACCGCTCATGTGGCGGCCACGGCGGCGGTGTCGAAGCCGGCGCGCGCGAGGTTTTCCACGCGCAGAACATCAAGCGTAGGCCCGTCGGCGATGACGCGCCGCGAGAGGAGCAGCGTACGCGGGAAATCGCGCGCCACCTGATCGAGATCATGCAGAACGGCGACGATGGTGCGGCCTTCGTCATGCCAGCCCTTGACCAGCTGCAGCAAGGCCTGCGTTGTGCTCGCATCGATGGCGGCGAAGGGCTCGTCGAGCAGCAGCACGCCGCCCTGCTGCAGCATCAGACGGGCAAAAAGCGCGCGCCGGAACTGACCGACCGAGAGCGCCGCGATGGCGGTGTCGTCCGCGGCGCCAAGTCCGACCGCATCGAGCGCCTGGCGCACCTTGCCGGCGACAGCAGCGGGGGCGGCGCGAAAGGCGCCGTACTGCCGCCAGCAACCAAGCGCCACGAAGTCGCCGACGGAGACGGGAAAGCCGCGATCGACCTCGTCGCTCTGCGGCAGGTAGGCGATGTCGCCCGGCCCGCCACCCTCAAGGAGGATGCTGCCGGCGCGCGGCCGAAGGATGCCGGCGATGGCTTTGAGCAGCGTGCTTTTGCCGGCACCGTTGGGGCCGACAATGGCGGTCATCGACCCCGGGGGGAAGTCCGCGCTGACGCCATCGAGCGCCGCCGCGCGCTGATAGGCGACGGTGAGATCGGCGATCGCAACCGCCGGCGCCACCACCGACGCCGAAGTGGCCGGCGCGTATCCGCCATCAAAACGCCGCAGGAAGGCTGAAGCGCCCTGCCGGGCCGCCGCGCCCAATCTGCGCAGCGTCAAGGCCCACGCCGCTTCTGCGTATCCGCCGCTTGCCGCTGCGCGGTTTTCCGGGCTCGCCATCCTCCCCGCCCTTTGACAGGTTTCCGGCATTACACCGGAAATGGCCGGAGAATGCCAGGGTGGGACGGGCGAAAACCGCCGCCGAGCACGGGCACTCCCACGGCGCGCGGCTAGCCGTTGCCGATCTGCTTGCCGAGCCGGCCGGCCAGGTCCTGGATGTATTGCCAGGCGACGCGGCCCGAGCGCGCGCCGCGGGTGATCGCCCATTCGCTCGCCTCGGCGCGCAGCTGCTCCAGCGGCAGCACCAGGCCATAGCGCTCGGCATAGCCCCGCACGATGGCGTGATAGGTCTGCTGGTCACAGGCGTGGAAGCCGAGCCAGAGGCCGAAGCGGTCGGAAAGCGACACCTTCTCCTCCACCGCCTCGGCCGGGTTGATCGCGGTGGAACGCTCGTTCTCGATCATGTCGCGCGACAGTAGATGGCGGCGGTTCGAGGTGGCGTAGAGCACGACATTGCTCGGGCGCCCCTCGATGCCGCCCTCGAGCACCGCCTTCAGCGATTTGTAGCTGGTGTCCTGGTGGTCGAAGGAAAGGTCGTCGCAGAACAGCAGGCAGCGCCGCCGCCCGACGCGCAACAACGCCAGCAGGCGGGGGAGCGTGGGGATGTCCTCGCGATGGATCTCCACCAGCACCAGCGAGCGCGGTGCATCGGCATTGACCACGGCGTGTGTCGCCTTCACCAACGCGCTCTTGCCCATGCCGCGCGCCCCCCACAAGAGCACGTTGTTGGCAGGCAGGCCCCGGGCGAAACGGCGGGTGTTCTCGAGCAGGATGTCGCGCACGCGGTCGATGCCCTGCAGTAGGTCGAGATCAACCCGGTTGACGTTCGGCACCGGCTCGAGCCAGCCGCGCTCGGCATGCCAAACGAAAGCGTCGGCGGCGTCGAGGTCGTTGCTCGGCGCCGCCCGCGGCGCGAGCCGGTCGAGCGCATCGGCGATACGCTGCAGCAAGGGTTCGAGGAAGGGCGCGTCGGGCATTGCCGAGGGGAAGCGATCCTTGGACGGCGCGACCCTAAGCGCGCGGCGCCGGAGCGTCAACCGCCGCCGCCTCCATTGCTCTTTTGATGCATATTCAGTAGGAATGCGCCGGCTCACTCAAGGAGACGCCGATGCTCATCTCGCCAGCCTATGCGCAGGGGCTTGGAGGCAGCACCGACACGCTGGTGCAGTTCCTGCCCATCGTGCTGATCATCGTCGTCATGTACTTCCTGCTGATGCGGCCGCAGCAGCAAAAGGCCAAGCAGCTCAAAGAGATGCTGGCGGCGCTCAGGCGCGGCGACCGGGTCGTCACGGGCGGCGGCATCATCGGCACCATCGCCAAGGTGGTGAGCGACGAGGAGGTGCAGATCGAGATTGCCGAGGGGGTGCGTGTGCGGGTGCTGCGCAGCACCATCGCCAGCGTGCTGGCCAAGACCGAGCCGGTCGCGGCCAAGGGGGATAAGGAGGAGGCCGGCAAGAACGGCGAGGAGAGCGACAAAACCGACAAGGGCAAGGGCCGCCGCGCCGCCGGCGGCGGCTGAGCGGAGCGAAGCAGCGCCGGGGCGATGCTGTATTTTCCGAAATGGCTGGTGACGCTGATCTTGGCGATATGCCTCGCCGGCGTGGCGCTGACCATCCCCAACCTGTTCGCGCAGCAAACGGTCGAGCGCTGGCCCGGCTTCCTGCCCAAGAAGCAGGTGAGCCTCGGCCTCGACCTGCGCGGCGGCTCTTATCTGCTTTATGAGGTGGATATGCGCTCGGTGCTGACCGAGCGGCTCAACAACATCCTCGACGGCCTGCGCGACGGGTTCCGCACCGCGCGCATCGGTTATACCGGCCTCGCCGCCGAGGGCGACCATGTCGCCTTCACGCTGCGCGAGCCGGAGCGGATCGAGGAGGCGCGCGCGATCGTCAAGAAGCTCGATCCCGACCTCGACATGACCGCCGGCGCCGCGGGCGCGGTGACGCTCAAATTCAACGATGTCGCGCTGCAGCGCGTCGAGCAGCAGATCGTCGACCAGTCGATTGAGATCGTGCGCCGGCGCATCGACGAGACCGGCACGAAGGAGCCGACCATCCAGCGCGAGGGTGCCGACCGCATCGTGCTGGAGCTGCCGGGGGTGGAGGATCCCGAATTCGTCAAGCGCATCCTCGGCAAGACCGCGAAGATGACCTTCCAGCTCGTCGACGAGAACGCGGCGACCGCCGACAAGAGCCACCTGCCGCCGGGTGACGAGGTCCTGCCGCTCAAGGACGGCCACAGCCCGCCGGGCGCGATGATCGTCGTGCAGAAGCGGGTCATGGTGAGCGGCGACACGCTCACCGACGCGCAGGCGACCTTCGATCAGTACGGCGCTCCGGCGGTGAACTTCAAGTTCGACACCGTGGGCGCGCGGCGCTTCGGCGACACGACCAAGAGCAATGTCGGCAAGCGCTTCGCCATCGTGCTCGACAATGCGGTGATCTCCGCGCCGGTGATCCGCGAGGCGATTCTCGGCGGCCAGGGCATTATCACCGGCAGCTTCACCAGCGAGAGCGCCAACGAGCTGGCGCTGCAGCTGCGCGCCGGCGCGCTCCCGGCGCCGCTCGTCGCCTTGGAGGAGCGCACGGTCGGCCCGGATCTCGGCGCCGATTCGATCCATGCCGGCGCGCTTGCCAGCATCGTGGCCGTGATCCTGGTGGTGGCGTTCATGCTGGTGTTCTACGGCCTCTTCGGCTTTTTCGCCGACATCGCGCTGATGTTCAATCTGTGCCTGATGATTGCGAGCTTGAGCCTGCTCGGCGCCACGCTGACCTTGCCCGGCATCGCCGGCATCGCGCTCACGCTCGGCATGGCGGTCGACGCCAATGTGCTGATCTATGAGCGCATCCGCGAGGAATTGCGCGGCGGGCGCTCGCTGATCTCGTCGCTGCAGGCGGGCTTCGAGCGCGCCTTCGGCACCATCTTCGACAGCCATCTCACCACCCTGGTGGCCGGTTTCCTCATGTTCTTCCTGGGATCGGGACCGGTGAAGGGCTTCGCCGTGACCTTGAGCATCGGCGTCATCACCTCGCTCTTCTCCGCCATCCTGATCACCCGCCTCCAGATCGTCAGCTGGCTGCGGCGTACGAAGCCGAAGGCGATACCGATCTGATGTTCCACCCGGTCGTCATCATCCGTCGCATCCCCGGCATTGACTTCATGGGGCTGCACCGATTGGGTTTCGCGCTCTCCGCGCTGCTGACGCTGGGATCGATCGTGCTGTTCCTGGTGCAGGGGCTCAATTACGGCATCGATTTCTCCGGCGGCACGCTGATCGAGGTGCGCACGCCGGGCCCCGCCGACCTCGCCCGCATGCGCGGCACGCTCGATGGGCTGGGCTTGGGCGAGGTGTCGCTGCAGGGTTTCGGCGGCCCCGACGACGTGCTGATCCGCGTCGCCCGCCAGCCCGGAGACGATAAGGCGCAGATGCAGGCGGTGGCGAAGGTGAAGGCGGCGCTGCCGCCCGAGCTCGATTACCGCCGGACCGAGGTGGTGGGTCCCAAGGTCGGCGGCGAGCTGATCCAGGCCGGGGTCATCGCCACCGTCCTGGCGCTGGTGGCGATCGCGCTTTATGTCTGGCTGCGCTTCGAATGGCCGTTCGGCGTCGGTGCCATGCTGTCGACGCTGCACGACACGATCACCACCGTCGGCCTCTTCTCGTTGCTGCAGATCGAGTTCAACCTCACGACACTTGCGGCCATCCTCACCATCGCCGGCTATTCCGTGAACGACACGGTGGTGATCTACGACCGCATGCGCGAGACCCTGCGCAAATACAAGACCATGGATTTCCGCGCCCTGATCAACAAGAGCCTCAACGAGACCTTGTCGCGCACCATCCTGACGGTGAGCACGGTCGCGCTCGCGGTGCTGTCGCTGCTGATCTTCGGCGGCGAGGTGCTGCGCGGCTTCAGCATCGCCATGCTTTGGGGCATCGTCGTCGGCACCTACTCCTCGCTGTTCATAGCCGCGCCGATCCTCTATTACATCCGACCGCGGCGCGCCAGCCGGGCCAAGGAAGGCGAAGCGCCGCCGGCGGAGACGCAACGGGTGTCCTAGGGAGCCTCCCGATGGATGTGACGCCGCTCATTCCGGCGGACCGCCAGGTGATCGACAGCTACGGCGCGCTCGGCTTCCATGTCAGCGGCGTCGGCTATGAGGGCGCGATCCTGGTGTTTCCCGACGGCACCGAGCCCTGGCCGGTGCGCGACCTTGCCGAGGTGACGGCGTCGAGCCTCACGCCGGTGATGACGCGCGGCGGCATCCAGATCCTGCTATTGGGGTGCGGCCGGCGGATGCAGCCGGTGGCGCCGGCGCTGCGCCTGGCGCTGCGGCAAGCCGGCATCGTCATCGACGCTATGGACACCGGCGCCGCTTGCCGCACCTATAACGTGCTGCTGGCCGAGGACCGGCGCGTCGCCGCCGCGCTGCTGCCAGTCGGCTGATCAGGTCCCTTCGACCGCGATGACATTGGCCCGCGCCGCTTTCTGGCGGCGGTCGATGAGCGGCTTGTAATCGGCGGAATTGTACCAACGCTTGAGCGCGTCCATCGCCGGGAATTCGAGCACGATGACCCGCTTGGGCTGCCAGCCGCCTTCCAATGCCTCGAAGGCACCGCCGCGCACCAGAAAACGCCCGCCATATTTGGCGATGGTGGCCGGCACTTCGCGGCGATAGGCCTCATACAAGGCGGCATCCATCACCTCGATATCGACGATGAGATAAGCGGCCATGCCTGCCTCTCAGATGTAGCTTTGCGCGCAGCATCGGCGAAGCGCCCTCTGCGGTCAATGTCGGCCGCATGGAGCGTCACCACCTCCGCTTTGGACGTCGCGAAGGAACGGGGCCTCGCGGCCCCGCTTCCCGGTCGATTCGGTCTTGCTTAGAAGAAGTGCGAGGCGCCGGCCATGGCATAGAGCATGGGGATCGACAGCATGGTATTGGTACGCGACGCGAGGCCGGCGACGCGTCCGGCGCGCTTCTTCTCGGCGGCCTCCGCTGGCACCAAGCCGAGCACCTTCTTCTGATTCGGCCAGATGATGAACCAGACGTTGAACCACATGATGGTGCCGAGCCACATGCCGAAGCCGATATCGGTGAAGCGCGGGTTGTGATCGCCGATGCCGAGCTTGATGGCATTGAGCAAATAGCCGTTCATGCCGGCCAGGATGAGGCCGGTGATGATGGTCGCCATCGCCCCCCAGCGGAACCAGAACAGCGCCGTCGGCGCGATGAACTTGGTCACCGCCGGCTTCTGCTCATCGGGGATCTTGGGCATCGACGGCGTCTGCACGAAGTTGAAGTACCAGAGATGGCCGATCCACATGACGCCGCTCATGATGTGGAGCCAACGGAAGCAGAACGTCCACCAGTCGTAACTGACGATTTCCATGGCTTTTTCCCCTTGCGTCAGGCGATCGCGTGGATCAGCAGCACCATGACGACGGTGAGGACGAAGCCGAGAAAGACGGTCGC
>JASHRZ010000618.1 GCA_030037055.1 Alphaproteobacteria bacterium | reverse complement strand
TCTGCACGGGCGGCGGCCCCATGGTCACGGCCATAGCCACGGTCATGGCCATCACCATGACATGACAGCGCCCTCGACTCGGCTGAGTCGGGCATCCGTTCGATCCACGGGCCGGAGAAACGATCGGCTGCCCATGGTCGAGCGGTGGCTGGCCGAAGGGCCCTGGTAGCGCTGCAGCGCATCGCGACAGAGGACGGCGAGCTGGCGCTGTCGATCCAGGGGGCCGGCGTCCCGCCGCGCTTCCGGATCACCGGCGTCCGCGCCGCTATTGTAGCGAGGCTCTGGCTCGTTCATGCCGCCGGTCCGCGTTGTTCCCGAGAGCTGATGCCGAATGTCGGCTGTGGCACGAATGCGAAGTCGGTGCCTGCGCTCCGGATGTCAGCTACTCGGTCGACTCCGGACCTGACCCTTTCATCCTCATTCGCCGGAGACGTGCCATGACCCGATGACGGCCGGTGCCGTGCAGTCCGCGGTCAATGAAGCCTTCACGCTGAGCTGACCGTCGCCTCGGCCTTTTGTCGAATTACGAAACTTGGATGGCGCTCGTTGCGGCTTGCGCAAGAGCTCCAGCCAGGCTGCCGAGAGCCGTAGCAAGCGAAGCTGCTCGCTCCTATCATGGATAGGGAAGCTCTGGCAAGCGCAACGCCATTCCGGAAAGCAAATAGAGATGGGCGGAGGAAAAATGATCCAGTTGACCGAAATGATCGAAGAGCATGCCGTTCCCTGTGCGGCGCTTTTGCTGCGGCTGACGTTGTCGATGCTCTTTATCGCCCACCTCTATCGAAAATATTTCGGCATGGGGTACGACGTTTGGTTCAACGGCTGGATAAAAGCCGGATATCCTGCTTGGACGCTGTACTACACGGTTGCCGCAGAATTCGCGGGCGCAGTCCTACTGTTGCTCGGCACCTATACTCGCTACGTCGCGGTGTTCGCCTTGCCGGTGATGATCGCCGTCGCGCTGCAAATGGCCGCCCAACACGGCTTCTGGTTCTCCAACGGGGGGGCCGAATTCCCGTTGGCTTGGTGCGTCATGCTTGTTGCGCTGGCGTTGCTTGGCGATGGGGCTTTTGCGCTGAAAGTGCCTCCCTTACCGCCTATTCCGTGGAAGCGGTTCGTCGGGGGCACCTCAGCCGATGATTGAGCACGCCCCTTGTCGGGCGAATCCGGCATGGAGCGAATGATTTGCTTTTGGCAGCGGCCGGTTCGAGCGCCAGCCCGCGGCTGTCGTGAAACCCGGCAACGCCGGTCCGCTCCCACACGTCCTCGACCTGTCGTCGTTCTTGACCCAGGACCAGCCGGCCGCCTTCTCGATCACCCACGGCACGCCCGGCCGCGGCGAGGGGATCAACGGCCATAGGGGAACCCGCAAATTTGGTCAGACCACTCTGTGCAGCAATTCGCGTCCGTCTCTGAGGCGTCGCATGTTCTCCACGGCAACGTCCAGACTGCGATCGAGCGTCTCGGGGGTGAGCCAGGCCACATGCGGCATCAGTACGAGATTTTCGAGCGCCAGAAGCGGATGATCAGCGGGCAGGGGCTCGATGGCAAAGACATCCAGGCCAGCGGCACGCAACGGACCGGTTGTGAGCGCCTCCAGCAGCGCCCTCTCGTCGACGAGGCCACCGCGCGCGGTGTTGATCAGAATCGCGCCCGGTTTCATGCGCGCGAGGGCCGCCCCATCGATCAAGCGTTCGGTCGCGGGCACCAGCGGCAGGTGGAGGGAGACGATGTCGGAATCCTTCAGAAGGTCGGGTAACGTATGGTACTCGATGCCGAGATCCGGGCGGGCGCGTCGCGCAGAATAGATCACTCGCGCGCCAATGGCCTGCAGCATGGGTACGAGGGCGGCGGCGACCATGCCGGCGCCAACAAGACCGACCGTGCGACCCCTCAACTCGCCGAGACGCTCCTGCAAGCTGTCACCCACCGTCCAGCCCCGGCCGGTACGGCACGCGCGATCGAGGCCGGCCAAGTTGCGCAGCGCCGCAAGCATGAGGAGCAAGGTCGCCTCAGCCACCGCAGGCGTATTGGTGCCCGGCATGTTGGCAACGGCGACGCCGCGTGCTCGTGCGGCATCGAGATCGATCGTGTTGACGCCCACACCGATCTTCTGGATGAGCCGGAGGCGAGGGGCGTCCGCTATGACGGTTGCCGTGACCGGCTTCAGCACATGGAGCAGGATCTCCGATTGCGGGAGGAGGGCGGCGAGGCGGGCGTCGTCATCCTCCTGGCAGGCGGTGACCGCGAACCCTTCGCCCCTGAGCGTCGCGAAACGCGCTGCGAGCCGCGGGCCGGCATCGTAATGGAAGATTGCTTTCATAGTCGTGTGCTGCGTGATCTGCTATCAAGAACTGCATCATGACCGAAGCGAGCGTCCCAGCCCAAGCCCCGAATGGTCCGCCCGCCTTGACGGAGGCCAGCATCACGGCGGCGCTCGCGCGGATGGGCGTGCTGCGGCAAGGCGAGCAGCCGCGCTGTCGTCCCCTTGAAGGCGGCGTGTCGTCGGATATTTGGCTCGTCGAATTGCAAGATCGTCGGCTCTGCCTCAAGCGCGCTCTCCCGCAATTGAAGGTGGCGCAGTTCTGGCAGGCGCCCGTGGCGCGCAACCGCTATGAATGGGAGTGGTTCCGGGTTGCGGGGCGGATCTGTCCCGACGTCACGCCGCCGCTCATAGGCCATGATCCGGACGCGGCTTTCTTTGTCATGGCCTATCTCGATCCCAGCCGCTATCCCCTCTGGAAGTCGGAGCTGCGCGATGGCCACGCCGACCCCGACTTTGCTGCGGCGGTCGGTGCCCGGCTCGCACTCATCCACCGCGCCACCGCGAGAGATCCGGAAATCGCGCGCGGCTTTGCTACCGACGAAGGCTTCTACGCCATCCGCCTTGAACCCTATCTCATTGCCACCGGGCGCGTGCACCCCGACTTGGCGCCAAGGCTCGAAGCACTCGCACGCCGGACGGCCGAGACCCGGCTGGCGTTGGTCCATGGCGACGTCAGTCCGAAGAACATCCTCATCGGGCCGCGGAATCCCGTGTTTCTCGATGCCGAATGCGCATGGTACGGCGATCCGGCGTTCGATCTCGCCTTCTGCCTCAATCACCTGCTGCTGAAATGTCTGTGGACGCGGCGCGCGGCCGCTGGGTTTCTCGGCTGCTTCGATCGGCTGGCGCAGAGCTATCTTGCGG
>JASHRZ010000617.1 GCA_030037055.1 Alphaproteobacteria bacterium | reverse complement strand
GGCCAGCCGGCGCGCCGCCCGCCGTTGACCGCACCGAGCGTCGGCTCTGCAACGCCTGTCGCGTTCGATATCTTCCGGCTGATACCGGACCGAGGCTCGGTGCGCCTTCGCATTATTTTGCCCTATTGACACGCTTCGCACAGCAAAGTGCTACGGCAATGCCGATCTTGCACGGAACAAGGAGCTCCTGGCGTGCCGCAGCCCTATGTCGGTCCAAATCTCGGGGATGGCTGCCCAAAGCACAGCGCGGTTTACGTCGGCACCGTCCCCTCGATAATGATGCGGTGCATGAGGCGGCACTCACCTTCAGGATAGTCGGCATTGGCCTTGTGCATGGTGCATCGATTGTCCCAGATCAGGACATCGCCGCGGCGCCATTTATGCCGGTACTGGTGTTTCTCCTGGATTGCGTGGTGCGTCAGGTCGTCGAGCAGCGCGTCGCTCTCTGCGCGCTCGAGCCCGACGACCGCCTCCATGCGGTTGGGGTTCATGTAGAGCGCCTTGCGCCCGGTTTCGGGATGGGTGCGCACCAGCGGATGCGTCACCGCCGGCACCGCCTCCGCTTCCTCGGGCGTGAGCCTGGCCACGCGCGCGCCCTTACGGCTGGAATCATATGTGTGCACCACGCGCAGGCCGGCGATGCGCCGCTTCATCCTCTGGGAAAGATCATCGTAGGCGGCGTACATGTTGACGAATTGTGTGTCGCCGCCGCTCCCAGGCACCGCGACTCCATAAAGCGCGGTCAGCGAGCACGGTACCGCCTTGTAGCTGTCGTCACTATGCCAATGCGCCCCGACGACGAGGCGCTGGCCGTCGCCATCGTTATCTCGGTCGTCGCTGGAGAGGATCATGATTTCGGCCACGTCCGGATGACGTGAGGCGACGCGGAGCTGCATCATCGGCATGCCGAATGCGCGCATGGCCGCGAGATAGGCCTGGGGCGAAAGCGTCTGGCCGCGGATGCAGAGAACGAGTCCCTCGAGCAGCGCGCGACGCAGGGCCTCGCGCGTCGCGTCGGCGACCGGGCAGTTGAGGTCGATGCCTTCCGCCGCGACGCCCAAGCTTTCGCCGAGCCGGGCCAGAGCGAGAACGTCCATCTCTTCTCCTCGCCGCCGCTACTCGGTCTCGCATTTGAACGGCGACAAGCTTTCCTCGAGCATTTCCATCTCGCGCGCCAGCGCGCGGCGCTCGCGGGCGAGGAAATCCTCGACCGCGCGGGCGAAGCCGGGGTCGCGGATCCAGTGGGCGCTATAGGTCGCGACCGGAAGGTAGCCCCGTTGGATCTTATGCTGGCCCTGGGCGCCGGCCTCGACGCGCGCGAGGCCGCGCTCGATGGCAAAGTCGATGGCGCGGTAATAGCACGCTTCGAAATGCAGAAACGGAAAATCGCCGAGACAGCCCCAGTTGCGGCCGTAAAGGGTATCGCGGCCGATGAGGTTGAGCGCGCCAGCGACATAGCGCCCGCCCTTTCTGGCCATTACCAGCGCGACCCGCTCAGCCATGCGTTCGCCCAGAAGCTCGAAGAAGGCGCGGGTGAGATAGGCCTCGCCCCATTTGCGGTCCGAGGTCGAGCGGTAGAAGCGGTAGAACGCGTCCCAGTGCACGCCCTTAATGGCGCTGCCGGTGAGCGTCTCGATCTCGACGCCGCCTGCCAGCGCGTCGCGGCGCTCGCGCCGGATCTGCTTGCGCTTGCGCGAATTGAGCGCATCGAGGAAATCGTCGAAGCGACGATAGCCGTTGTTCCGCCAGTGGAATTGCTGGCCGACGCGCTGGAGGAAGCCGGCCTCGCCGAGCCGCGTCCATTCGGGCTCCGTCGGGAAGGTGACATGGAGCGATGACACTTTGTGCCGGCGCCCCAACTCGATCATCGCGGCAACCAGCATGTCGGCGGCGCGCGGCGGCGCATCGGGCCGCAGCAACAGGCGCGGGCCTGTCACCGGCGTGAACGGCACGGCGCATTGCAGCTTCGGGTAATAGCGCCCGCCAGCGCGCTCATAGGCCGACGCCCACCCCCAGTCGAAGACATATTCGCCGTAGGAATGGGTCTTGAGATAGAGCGGCGCCGCGCCGATGAGTCTGCCATTCTCGTCCTCGAGTGCCAGGTGCTGTGGCAGCCAGCCGGTTTCCGCCGCTGCCGAGCCCGAGGCCTCGAGCGCGTCGAGGAAGGCATATGACAGGAAGGGATTGTCGTTGCCGGCGCAGGCGTCCCATTCCGCCGTCGGGATGTCGGCGATCGCCGGGACGACCCTTACCCTGACCCCGTCGCCGCCATCCGCCATGGCGCTTAGCGGACCTCGAAGACCGCGTCGACTTCGACCGCGACGCCGCCGGGGAGCGCGCTGACTCCGACGGCCGCGCGCGCATGACGGCCGGCATCGCCGAGCAGCTCGACCATCAGATTGGAGGCGCCGTTCGCCACTTGCGGTTGCTGGGTGTAGTCGTCGGCGCAATTGACGAAGACGCCCAGTCGCACGCAGCGCAGGATGCGGTCGAGATCGCCGCCCAGCGCGGCCTTCGCCTGGGCGAGTATATTGAGGGCGCAGAGTCGCGCTGCCTCCTGGCCCTGCTCGAGGCCGATCTCGCGGCCGAGCTTGCCGATGAAGCGGCGCTCGCCTTGCCATTGGCAGATTTGGCCTGCGATGAAGAGCAGCTCGCCGCTGCGCACCGCCGGCACGTAGTTTGCCACCGGCGTCGCCGCCTGCGGCAGCTCGACTTTGAGTTCCTTGAGCCGCGCTTCGATCCGTCCCGCCATGACAGGGCTTCTCCCCGGAAGTTTTGCCGTGCCGCTCCAGCATAGCGCGCCGGCTCGGTGCCGTGAAAGCGCCGCAATCGGCGGCTATCGGAGTGAGGTCGCCGTTAGGGAGGGTTGCATGCGCCGATCGATGGTTTTGCTCAGCCTCGTGCTCGTTGCCGCCACGCCGGGAGCCGCGCATGCGACGCTTTTCGGCGATGCCAGCATCGCCTACAGCGCGGCGCGTACGGTCACCGTCAATGGCAAGAGCTACAGCGGGATGGTCTTCCATGTCCCCGGCCATGATCGCCATGAACAGACTATCCAGGGCATCGCCGAGGTGGTCATCCTCGATGCCGCGATGAAGCAGGGATTCCTGGTCGTGCCGATGCTCAGGAGCTATGTCGCTTTTGCCTTTCCCAAGGTCATGGCCGAACTCGATGATCCCGGTTTGCGCCGCGCCCCTGTGGGACGCGACATGGTTAACGGCGTCCCTACGACCAAGTTTCGCGTCGACCGTGTGTCGGCCGACGGCGGTCGCGCCCAAGGCTATGCCTGGCTCAGCGCGCAAGGAGTGCTGATGCGG
>JASHRZ010000616.1 GCA_030037055.1 Alphaproteobacteria bacterium | reverse complement strand
TCCATCGCTGGCTCGACGAGGCGAAGCCCGACGCCGCCGTCGTCATCTACAACGACCATGGCCTCAACTTCTTCCTCGACAAGATGCCGACCTTCGCGGTGGGCGCGGCGCCCGAGTACCGCAACGCCGATGAAGGCTGGGGCATTCCGGTGCTTGCGCCCTTCAGGGGCGACCCGAAACTCTCCTGGCACATCATCGAGACTTTGCTGGATAGCGAGTTCGACCCCGTCACCTGCCAGGAGATGCTGGTCGATCACGCCTTCACTCTGCCGATGGAGCTGATCTTCCGCGGCGCGGCGCACAGGCTGCCCACCGTCCCGGTCGTGGTGAACACGGTGCAGCACCCGCTGCCGACGCTGGCGCGATGCTTCAAGCTGGGCCGGGCCATCGGCCGCGCGGTCGAAAGCTATCCCGAGGACCTCAAGGTGGTGGTGATCGGCAGCGGCGGCCTGTCGCATCAGCTCGAAGGCCAGCGCGCCGGCTTCATCAACAAGGACTTCGACAAGCGGTGCATGGACGCGATGACCGGCGATATGAGCCAGATCACAGGCATCAACCAGCATGACCTGGTGGAGCTGGCGGGCAGCCAGGGCGTCGAGATCATGAATTGGGTAGCGATGCGCGGGGCCCTGACCGGCAAGGTGCGCGAACTGCACCGGAACTACCACATTCCCATCTCCAACACCGCGTCCGGTGTCATGCTGCTGGAGCATCGCCCGCGACTGGCACGCGCCGCCTGATGCGCCTCGACGCGCTTCCACGGGGCGCCCGGCCCTCGCCGGGCGCCTTTTTTGCGTTGAGACCCCCGCCGGCTGCGGACATACTGCCGGAGACATCGAGGACCCCATGATCATCGACTGCCACGGCCACTATACCACTGAACCGGCGTCGCATCGAAGCTGGCGCGAGGCGCAAATCGAAGCCTTCAACGCGGGCCGGTCGCCGCCGCACTATCCCAAGATCAGCGACGACGAGATCCGGACCAGCATCGTCAACGGCCAACTGCGCATGCAGCGCGAGCGCGGTACGGACCTGACCATCTTTTCGCCCCGCGCCTCGGCCATGGGCCATCATTTGGGCGACGCTGCCATCAGCGAGGCCTGGGCGATCCGCTGCAACGACCTCATCCATCGCGTGTGCGGGCTGTTTCCGCGCAACTTCATCGGCGTCGCCCAGCTGCCGCAGACCGCCGGCGTGCCGATCAAGCGCGCGATCGCCGAACTCGAGCGTTGCGTGCTGCAGCTCGGCTTCATCGGCTGCAACCTCAGCCCCGATCCCTCCGGCGGCTACTGGAAAGACCCCCCTTTGTCCGACCGGTTCTGGTATCCGATCTACGAGAAGATGGTCGAACTCGACGTGCCAGCGATGATCCATGTCAGCGCCTCCTGCAACCCCTGCTTCCACACCACCGGCGCGCATTACCTGAATGGCGACACCACGGCCTTTATGCAGTTCCTGACCGGCAAGGTCTTCCAGGATTTCCCGACCCTGAAGTTCATCATCCCGCACGGCGGCGGCGCGGTGCCGTTCCACTGGGGCCGCTTCCGCGGCCTAGCGCAGGACATGAAGCTGCCCGACCTGCGCGAGCATTTGCTCAAGAACCTGTTCTTCGACACCTGCGTTTATCATCTGCCCGGCCAGGAGCTGCTCGCCAAGGTCATTCCGGCGGACAACATTCTCTTCGCCTCCGAGATGATCGGCGCGGTGCGCGGCATCGACCCGGAAACCGGCCATCATTTCGATGACACCAAGCGCTATATCGAGGAGCTGCCCCTGTCCGCCGCGGACAAGGCGAAGATCTACGAGGGCAATGCACGGCGGGTCTACGGTCGGCTTTCCGCCCAGCTCGAGAAACAGTTCGCCGCCGCCCCTAGGAACCCTGCCCCATGACCATCGGCTTCTCGATCACGCCCATCCGCCGCCGCGTCGATCCCGCAATTGTCGCCGCCTTCGCGCGCCTGCCGGTCGCCAATGTCAGCGATTGCATGTCGCGCATGACCGCCGGCGGCGCGAAGCTGCGCCCGATGCACGCCGAGGGGGTGCTGGCCGGCCCTGCCTTCACGGTCAAGACGCGCCCCGGCGACAATCTGATGGTGCACAAAGCGCTCGACACCGCCGCCCCCGGCGACGTCGTCGTGGTCGACGCCGGCGGCGACCTGACCAACGCCATCATCGGCGAGATCATGATGAACCAGGCCATCCGGCGCGGCCTCGCCGGCTTCGTGATCTACGGCGCCATCCGCGATCACGGCACGGTCCGTCGGCAGACTTGGCCCGTCTACGCCTGCGGCGTTACCCACCGCGGTCCCTACAAGGACGGACCCGGCGAAATCGGCGGCACCATCGCCTTCGACGGCATGGTGATCGAACCCGGCGATCTGATTCTCGGCGATGAGGACGGGCTGCTCTGCGTACCCTACCATGCGACGGCGCAGGTACTCGCCGATGCGCAGAAAAAGCACGCCGCAGAGGAAAAGACTCTGGCGGCCATCGCCGCCGGACAATCTGTCGACCGGTCCTGGATAGACAAGTCCCTGGACAGGTTGGGCTGCGAATTCAAGGATTGAGCAAGGGGCGAGGAGTCTCACGAGCCGAGAGGGCCGGCGCTCTTGGCCCCCAGCTCAGTCCGCCCACACCTCCTCCAAGCTCAGCGGGCGCGCCAGCAGCCCCTGAGACACGCAGTAGCGCACCGCCAATGCCACCGCCGGGTCGATCGCCTCTCGGCCGATCGGCCGCGGATCGCGCGCTTCCGCCGGCTGCGCCGCCTTGACGTCGCGGAACAAACGCACCAGCTCCGCCACCACCGCCGGCTCGCGCTGCGCGACATCGCGCCGGACCGTCAGCAGATGATTGACCGGTACGAAGCCGTGCCGCGCGAAGAACACCTCGCCTGCCGCCTTGGCATCCGGAAACACCGGGCGCAGGTCGCCGCCGTCCGGCACGTCATTGCCGACGATCACGGCATCGAGCTCGCCCGCGCGCAACAGCGCCAGCATGTCCTGCCCGGCTCCAGCCCGCTCGGCCCAGGGCGGATCGGAAAACTCTGCAACATGCGCCCCTTCGAAGGTCAGCCAGCGCACGTCCTGCGGCCTGACGCCATGCGCATCCTCCAGCACGCCGCGCAGCCACATGCCCGTGGTCTGACTGTAGGCCCGCACGCCGATGCGGCGGCCCTTCAGGTCGCCCGGTCCCCGCAACGGCGAATGTTTGAGGCATAGCAGCGCCGCCTCCTGGAAGCGTGCGGCCAGCACCACCGGCAGCAGCACGATCGGCTTCCCCGCCGCACGCGCCTGCAGGAACGTCGCAATCGCCAGCTCCGACGCTTCGAAAGCCTGTTCACGAACCATCGGCGCAAAGGCCCGGTTGATCGTCTTGAACGGCTCGAACGCCAGCCGCAGCCACGGAGACGCCACCGCGCCCGTGAACAGTGGCTCGGTGTATTTCGTGCGCCCGAGGGCCGTCTTCAGTACCCGCGCTTCCTGGCTCATTGCTTCCCCTGCCTCGGCCGGCGTCGAAAACCTTGCAAACCCGGACATTAGAGCACCTGCAAAATGACGCCAATCCCGGACGTCCCGTCGTTGACTGTCTACTGGAGTCCGCATACATCCCCCTCCATAACTTTGGAAAGCCCGCATCCCGTGGTGCGGTCCGCGACGTGATCGAGAACTGGCGCGAGCCCGGCCAGGCTCAAGGCACCACCGAGGAGCAAGCATCATGAAATTCCACAAGACCCCGGGCTGGCTGGACTGGTACGCCGGCCCGTCCAAGCCGCTCTTCAAGCTTCCTGCCGGCGCGGTCGACGCGCATTGCCACGTGTTCGGCCCGGGCGCGGAATTTCCCTATGCGCCGGAGCGCAAGTACACGCCTTGCGATGCGTCGAAGCAGCAGCTTTATGCGCTGCGCGACCATCTGGGTTTCGCGCGCAACGTCGTCGTGCAGGCCACCTGCCACGGTGCCGACAACCGCGCGATGGTCGATGCGCTGGTGCATTCCGGCGGCAAGGCGCGCGGCGTGGCGACGGTCAGGCGCAGCGTCACCGATCGGGAGCTGCAAGACATGCATGCCGCCGGCGTGCGCGGCGTGCGCTTCAACTTCGTCAGGCGGCTGGTCGATTTCACGCCGAAGGACGAGTTGATGGAGATCGCCGGCCGCATCGTGCGGCTGGGCTGGCACGTGGTGATCTATTTCGAGGCGGCGAACCTGCCCGAACTGTGGTCCTTCTTCACCGCGCTGCCGACCGTCGTCGTCGTCGACCATATGGGCCGGCCCGACGTTAGCCTGCCCGTCGACGGCCCGCAATTCGAGCTCTTCATCAGGTTCATGCGCGAGTATCCGAACGTGTGGAGCAAGGTCACTTGCCCGGAGCGGCTGAGCGTCACCGGCCCGAAGGCGCTCAACGGCGAGCGCAATGCCTACCGCGACGTGGTGCCTTTCGCCAAGCGCATCGTCGAGAGTTTTCCCAACCGCGTGCTGTGGGGCACCGACTGGCCGCATCCGAATCTGAAGGACCACATGCCCGACGACGGGTTGCTCGTGGACTTCATCCCGCACATCGCCACGACGCCTGAGCTGCAGCGGAAGCTGCTTGTTGACAATCCGATGCGACTCTATTGGCCGGAGGAGAAATGATGGCCCTGGACAAGCCCTATCTGAACGTTCCCGGCACGACGATCTTCGACGCGGAGCAGTCGCGCAAGGGCTACCATCTCAACCAGTTCTGCATGTCGCTCATGAAAGCCGCGAATCGCGAGCGCTTCAGGGCCGACGAGCGCGCCTATCTCGACGAATGGCCGATGACCGAGGAGCAGAAACAGGCCGTGCTGGCGCGCGATCTGAACCGCTGCATCGAGCTGGGCGGCAACATCTATTTCCTGGCCAAGCTCGGAGCGACCGACGGCAAGAGCTTTCAGCAGATGGCCGCCAGCATGACGGGCATGACCGAAGAGCAGTACCGCGACATGATGATCGCCGGCGGGCGCTCGATCGAGGGAAACCGCTACGTCGGCGAAGGCCCCAAGGAGAAGAGATAGTGGCCCGCATCACCGCCAGCGTTTACACCTCGCATGTGCCGGCCATCGGTGCCGCGATCGATCTCGGCAGGACGAACGATCCCTACTGGGCCCCGTTGTTCAAAGGCTATGAATTTTCCAAGCGATGGATGCGGGATCAGAAGCCCGACATCGTCTTTCTGGTGTACAACGACCATGCGACCGCCTTCAGCCTCGAGATGATCCCGACTTTCGCGATCGGCACCGCCGCTGAATTCCGCGTGGCCGACGAGGGCTGGGGTCCGCGCCCGGTGCCCAAGGTCATCGGCGAGCCGGCGCTGGCCTCCCACATTGCGCAATCGGTGATCCAGGACGATTTCGACCTGACCATCGTCAACAAGATGGACGTCGACCATGGCCTCACGGTGCCGTTGAACCTGTTGTTCGGCTCGCCCGCCGCCTGGCCCTGCCCGGTGATCCCGTTCGCGGTCAATGTGCTGCAATATCCCGTGCCGTCGGGCCGGCGCTGTCTCAATCTCGGCCGCGCGATCCGCAAGGCCGTCGAATCTTACGACGAGCCGCTCAACGTGCAGATCTGGGGTACCGGCGGCATGAGCCACCAGCTGCAAGGCCCGCGGGCAGGGCTCATCAATCGCGAGTTCGACAGTGCCTTCCTCGACCGCCTGATTGCCGACCCCGAAGGCCTGGCGGCGGTGCCGCACATTGACTATGTCCGCGAGGCCGGCTCGGAAGGGATCGAACTCGTGATGTGGCTGATCGCCCGCGGCGCGATGAGCGACAAGCCGCCCAAGGTCGTGCACCGCTTCTATCACGTGCCCGCGAGCAACACCGCGGTGGGGCATCTCATTCTGGAGAACCAGGCGTAGATCGTCGCGCAGCTTGGCGCGGCACCCTCTTACTAATTGAGGCGCCGGCGCGAACGCGTCGGGCGACGGCAGTTCGAACCAGCGGTGCCAGCATTGGTCTTTTCGGAAAAATCCGTTTTCATCAATGTCTTGGAGGTTCCAGGTGATTCCCGGATGTTCCCGAAGATTCCCAACGAGTGTGCCAAATTGTGCCAAACGAAGGTCAACAAACCGCGACAGGCATGCTAGTACCCGTGGCCACAAGCGCTCGCCCGACGTACATGACCCGGCGCGCTTCATCCCGATCCTCTACGACCCGACGGTCGCCGACGCGTGCGTGGGAAGTAGCTCGGCGGGAAGGCTTCCGACCTTCGTCGTATGGCCACCAGGTTCATCGGGTGCCTCCGGATCGTGCGTGCCTATCACGATCCGGAGACGACCGAATACCCCTGCTAAGCCCGCGAAATCTGCTCCCGGTCTCCGACTGGATTTGGAAGCGAAAAGGGGGCTATTTTTTGGCGCGATTTCACCTATCACCGCGGAACGAATAGCTACGGTCAAGCGCGAAATCGCTAGCCTCGAAACGGCAATCGAATTCGTCCTTGCACAACAGGAAGCTGGGTCCCGACCATAACTTGACCCCACACTGATACGGAACAGTGCGACAGCATGTGTGGTCGCTTTCTCAAGAAGCCTCCCGGTCGCAGAGACCGCGCACATCTTCGGCGCGCGCAATCCTTTGCGCAATTATCCCGCGCGCTACAACATTGCGCCCACGCAGCCGATCTTGACCGTGCGTTTCAACCCCGAGGCTAAGGAGCGCTCGCTTGACGCGCTGCGCTGGGGCCTGGTGCCGCATTGGGCTAAGGATCTCTCCTTCGGCTATAAGTGCATCAACGCTCGAGCGGAGACGGTGGCGACGAGCCCAGCGTTCCGCCATGCCTTCAAGAGCCGCCGCTGCATCATCCCGGCTTCGGGCTTCTATGAGTGGAAGAACGCGCCAGAGGACAAGGTCCCCTATGCGATCCTTCCGGGGGACGAGCTGCTTCCGGGAGCATTGTTCGAAAGACAGATGCGCCCGTCGTCGAGGAACCGTGTGAATGCAGACGCCCGAGCATTTGGCGCAGCGCGCCGTTTCTTCGACCGCTGTCCCTACCGAAAACATCATCCGGCTCCGATATGTACGCGGCGAAAGTCAGATTCGCTGCGCTCATTTCGCGGATGCGGCGCTGCCATCCGTTTGAGATCGGCGGCCGGCCACCTCGCCAGCGAGACTTCCAGCGCCAGTGCCAACGAAATCCGGCTCGATGCCATCGCACGACTGTCTCGGGCTCGACGATGGAAATCATATCAAGCACCGACCGCTGCGCCCGATACGCCCATACGAAAATCGGTCGATCGATCGCACTGAGGCGCGGCCGGCGTGGCGCTCTCCGGCGCAAGATGGCCAGTTGATGGCGGAGAACCAAAATCTCGGCTTCGAGCCGCGCCCGCGACTTGAACAGCGATGCAACAAAACCGAGGACGGGGCTCACGGCGTCGATCATTCACCGCCAGTCTAAACCCCTTCGCCTCCGATCGCGACCTGCACCTCCTCGATCGTCCACGTGTGGAAGCCTTGAGAGCCTGTTCTAATGTAGGGCACGTCGCGCGCGGGATTGCGCTCTACCAGGTCGCTGTTGACGGCGAAGACGAAGACCTGGCGCAACGCTTTCGGGCGCGCGTTGGCTGCCTCTGGCGTGGAAGCTTTGCGGTCCCTGAGCGTCCGAATGTTGCTGGTTGGCATGTTGGCGAACGGTAGAGAGCCGATCGTAGCGGCGTTCTGCGGCGAGAGTGGTTCAAGGCAAATCGCGTCCAGGATCTGACGCCTTACGTGTCGCGTCCGATCATCCAAAACCTTGAAGTCGGCACCCTCATAGTATTGCTCGACCAACCAGCGGAGCGAGCTCCTGGCTGTGTTCTCGGCAGGGCCGATCGACTTCGCGGTGCTCTTTCCGGCCATGGCGTCCCGATACTCATCCAGGAACTCTTGCGTGCCCGGTGACTTGCGAAGCCTGATCTTGCGATGGCCGCGGCGTTTCACGTAGAGCCGAACGTTACCGTGTCGATCGACGTCTTCGACCAGGTACTTGAACTCGAGGTTGCCACTTCCGTCCGCGAGCCTGATCTTCATCATCTCATTCTCCGAAAGTTACAACACTACCTCATTCCACGGTAGCGAAAATCGACAATCGCCTTTAGCCGCGCGCGACTACGCTCTCCGACGCTCGCGATCGGGCTGGTGACTGGTGTTCCCGACAAGGGTCTGGCACTGCCGGACTCCAGGGCATAGAATCAATCGCATTCACCCAGTGACGGGGACGATGGCGGCGCGCCGAGGGGCGGATGCGCCGCCGTCCGGATTCCGGGCACGGCCCCGAGGCGCGGAGGAAGGTAGGCGTTGTGGGCGTTGCGTTGATCCTGATGGCGATTGGCGGCTTCTACGCGCTGCCGTTCGGCTGCGCGGTCTATGTCGGGCTTGCCGCCGGTTTCTAGGCGGTCGGCACGGGGGCAGGTGTGCTCGTCGCGTTCCTCGTTGGCATCGGCGCCGGCGCGCTGGTGCTCGTCGCGGGTCAAGTGGTCTTTGCTGTGGTGCGTTGGCCCGCTCTACGGTATCTCGTCGCGCTGATCTTTGCACGCCGGCAACCGTCGCCGGCTACAGCATCGTCCAGCAGCTTTGGGAGATCACGATGCCGCCGACCTTCTGGCGCTTCGTCTTCGGCGCGGTGGCGGCGGTCGCCGCGAGGTCGACAAAATGCCGCCAACGAGCGACATCGAGCCGACGTAGGCGCTCCTGTTCCGCGCGTTTCTGCTGCTCTTCCCACTGACGTCGCTCGGCTTCCCGCCGACGTGTTTCTTCTTCTCTGAGCAGCGCTGGCACTGCGGCCAGCCCTGCCAGAATCGCCTCGACTTGCTGTTTGAACGGCCGGTCAGGTTGGTCTCGCTATTCTGCTTTCCCGCCGATGCCGATGTGCGTCTTGATGCGGAAGACGAGCTGGCCGGTCGGCTCTTTGATTTGCCGCCACTTGCTGTGCTGATAGAGGGAGTCATATTTCTCCTCGTCGGTGAGCGGGCGTCGGCGTTGCCGCTCGTACTCGAACAGCGCGAATTCGATCTTACGGTCGCCTGCCTCGAAATAGGCATAATGCCCGTAGCCGTCGGTTTTGACGCGATTTCTGAGCCGCTCCCGAGCGCCGAACAGCGCGCTGAGAATCCGCAAACGGCGCTTCTTGATCTCCGAGCCGTCGATCGGATCGTGCGGCATCGGCCATCGCGAGCGGCGGTTCTCGCGCTCTCTCTTGCGATCCTCATCGATCTATTTGCGGATCAGAGGATGCGGATGGGCCAGCGTCTCGGGCACGCGCACGTGGCCGATCTTCGCCGTCTCGCTCGCGATTTCGGCAGCCACGGTTTCAGGAATTTTCGGCGGCTCGGGCGGCACCGGCTTGGGTGGCGTCGGGCTGATCGTCACTCGTAGCTGGGTGCCGACCCAATCGATGTTGATGCCGTAGTCCCATTTGTCGCCGGGATCGAAGGTGAGCGGCATGGTCAGCGCCCTTCTTCTCCTCGTAGCGCAGCAGGTCGGCGTTTCAGATGTCGTAGCCGAACCCCGCCGTGTGCGTGATCAGGTGGCGCAAGGTGATCGGCCGCCTGGCCGGGCGCAGCTTGGGCTCGCCGGCGGCGTCAAAGCCTTCGAGCACCTGCGGCGAGGCCAACGCCGGCAGCACCTCGGC
>JASHRZ010000615.1 GCA_030037055.1 Alphaproteobacteria bacterium | reverse complement strand
GCCTTCGAGCTGGCGAAGGTGGCGGGCGAGATCCTCCGGCGCTTCTGCCTCGCCATTGGCGTTACGGCGCTCATGGGCCTGGCCGCGCTGGCGGCGTCAACCGACGGCATGGCACGGCGGCTCGGCGGGCAGCGCTGACAGCGCCTGTACCAGCTGGTCCATCCCATCGCCGCGCCCGGCCTCGTCCATGACTTCATCCAGTCCAAGCTCGAAGTCTACGAGCCGACGGCTGGGCTCTTCCTCTGGCTCATGGGCTATCGCCTCATCGCCGCAACGCGCCGTGACCGGCGCCTGCCGCCCCCGGCCCTCACCGTGCTCGGCCTCGCCGCAGCAGCGCTGACCGCCGGCGGCGAGCCCCCCGATTTCGGCTTGAAGACGGGCGTCGACCCCGTGCGGATGTCGGCGGTCAACCGGTCGCTGCAGACCGGGGTGCGTCCTGGAATGGTCGTGTTCGTGGCCGCTGCCACCCTTACCGTCATTGGCGCGGCGCGCCAGCGGTGGAGCGCGCGGCCCGCCGCGCGCCGCGAACGCGGCCGCCCGCTGGAACGGGAATGCCAATCCTGACGCCATCCGGCTGGCCTCGGCGCGGGGCTTTGTGCCAAGATCGCCGGCCGGACGGAGACGCCGGGGTGGGATGGACACCGACAAAGCTATCAACATCGACGATCTCAGGCGGATGGCGAAGCGCCATCTGCCGCGCATCTGTTTTGATTTCATCGAAGGCGGGCTCGAGGACGAGCACGGCCTGGTGCGCAACGCAAGCGCCTTCGACCGCCATGCGCTGGTGCCGCGCTATCTCGTCGAGGTGTCCGAGCGCGACCCGTCGGCGAGCCTGTTCGGGCGGAAATACGCACTGCCCTTCGGCATCGCGCCGACGGGAATCGCCGGGCTCTTTCGCCGCGGCGCCGACCTTATGCTGGCGGAAGCGGCAAAGGCGGCGAATGTCCCCTTCATCATGTCCGGCACAAGCACCGCCTCGATCGAGGCGGTGGCGCAGTTGGCACCAGAGCATGCTTGGTACCAGCTCTACGGCGCGCGCGACCGCAAGGTGTCGGAGGACATGATCCGCCGCGCGCGCGAGGCCGGGCTCGCGACCCTGGTGCTGACGGTGGACGTGCCGATCACCTCCAAGCGCGAGCGCAATCTGCGCAACGGCTTCATCCGGCCGTACAAGCTCAAGCCGTCGGTCGCGCTTGAAGCGCTGCGCCATCCCGCCTGGATCGCCGATTATCTTCGCCATGGCGGCATGCCCTATTTCGAAAATTGGGTTCCCTACGCCAAGAAGGGCGCGAGCGCCGGCGAGGTCGCCGACTACCTCGCCACGCAGACGCCGTCGATCCAGACCTGGCAGGACCTCGAGACCTACCGGCGGCTGTGGCCGCGCAAGCTGGTGGTCAAGGGCATCATGCATATCGATGATGCCCGGCGCGCGGCGGAGATGGGGGTCGACGGCATCATGGTGTCGAACCATGGGGGAAGGCAGCTCGACCGTGCGCCTTCGCCGCTCGAAGTGCTGCTGCCAATCGCCCAGGCGGTGGGCAGCAAGCTGTCGGTGATGTTCGACAGCGGCATCCGGCGCGGCTCCGACATCGTTATCGCGCGCTGCCTCGGCGCGCGCTTCGTCTTCGTCGGCCGCGCCACGCTCTATGGCTGCGCCGCGGGCGGGATCAAAGGCGCCCAGCGTGCCATCGACATCCTGCGCGACGAGATCGACCGCGTCATGGCGCAGATCGGCTGCCCGAGCTTCGACCAGCTCGGGCCCGATTGGCTGATGGCAAATCAGTAGCGCGGCTGCTGGTGGATGGCTGCGGTACGATGGCGCGTCCTTCGAGACGCGGCCCTTCGGACCGCTCCTCAGGATGAGGCGAGATCGAATCGGGCATCGACCATTGACGCCATCCTCACCATCTCCTCTTCCTGAGGTGCGCGCGAAGCGCGCGTCTCGAAGGACGCACAATCTTCATGCAGCCTCGCATGGACAGGCTCGGCGACGCCGCTTATATAGCGCGCGATGCGCGGCACGCGTTTTCTCAAGATGCACGGGCTCGGCAACGACTTCGTCGTGCTGGATGCGCGTGCCCATGCGCTGGCGATCGACGGCAAGGCGGCGCGGGCGATCGCCGACCGGCATACCGGCGTCGGCTGCGATCAGCTGCTCATCCTGGAGAGGCCGAAATCGCCGCGTGCGGACATCTTCATGCGCATCCGCAACGCCGATGGCGGCGAGGCCGAGGCCTGCGGCAACGGCACGCGCTGCGTCGCCGCTCTCATCATGCGCGAGACCGGCAAGGAGCGCGCCGTGGTCGAGACGGTGGGAGGGCTGCTCGAGGCGCGCGCGGCGAGTGGCGGGCGCGTCAGCGTCGATATGGGCGCGGCGGGGCTCTCCTGGCGCGACATCCCGCTGGCGCGCGAATGCGACACACTGCACGTGCCGCTGTCCCTGGGTCCGCTGGTCGATCCCGTCTGCACCAGCATGGGCAATCCGCACGCCACCTTCTTCGTCGCCGATGCCGAGGCGATCGACCTCGCCGTGCTCGGCCCGCGGCTCGAGCGCGACGCCATTTTCCCCGAGCGCGCCAATATCGGCGTAGCGCAGGTGCTGTCGCCGACGCGGCTGCGCTTTCGCGTCTGGGAACGCGGCGCCGGTGTCACCATCGCCTGCGGCACCGGCGCCTGCGCCGCGCTCGTGGCGGCAGCGCGGCGCGGGCTTGCCGACCGCAAGGCCGAGATCCTGCTCGACGGCGGCCCGCTCGACATCAAATGGCGCGCCGACGGGCATGTGCTGATGACGGGACCGGTGGCGGTGAGCTTCTCCGGCACGCTCGACCCCTCGCTATTCGGTTGAGCATGCTCGACATCGTCACCTTCGGCTGCCGCCTCAACGCCTTCGAATCCGAAGTGATCCGCCGCCACGCCGCGGCGGCCGGGCTTGCCGATGCGGTCATCGTCAACACCTGCGCGGTGACCGCCGAAGCCGAGCGCCAGGCGCGCCAGGCGATCCGCCGCGCGCGCCGCGAGCGTCCCGGCGCGCGGATCATCGTCACCGGCTGCGCGGCGCAGATCGCGCCCGAGCGCTATGCCGGCATGCCCGAGATCGACCAAGTGCTCGGCAACGAAGAAAAGCTCCGGCCGGAGAGTTACGCCGCGCCCGGCGCGCGCGGCGGCGTCGATGACATTCTCGCGGTCCGCGAGACGGCTACGTATCTCGTCGACGGCATCGAGGGCCGCGTTCGCGGCTTCCTCCAGGTGCAGCAGGGCTGCGAGCACCGCTGCACATTCTGCGTCATCCCGCTGGGGCGCGGCAACAACCGCTCGGTGGCGTTGGGCGAGATCGTGGCGCAGGCGCGGCATCTGGTCGAGCGCGGCATAAGCGAGATCGTGCTGACCGGCGTCGACATCACCGGTTTCGGCGCCGATCTGCCCGGCAGGCCAAGGCTGGGCCAGCTGGTGCGGCGCCTGCTGGCGCTTGTGCCGGGGCTCAAGCGGCTCAGGCTCTCTTCGCTCGATCCTGCGGAGATCGACCCCGATCTCTGGCGGCTGCTGGCCGAGGAGCCGCGCCTCATGCCGCATCTGCACCTCTCGCTGCAATCGGGCGACGATCTCGTGCTGAAACGCATGAAGCGGCGCCACAGCCGAGGGGAGGCGCTCGCCGTCTGCCGGCGCGCGCGCGATCTGCGGCCCGGCATCGCGCTTGGTGCCGATCTCATCGCCGGCTTTCCCACCGAGAGCGAAGCGATGGCCGAGCGCACGCGGGCGCTGATCGAGGAGGCGGCGATCGACTACCTCCACGTCTTCCCCTACAGCGCGCGGCCCGGCACGCCGGCTTCGCGCATGCCGCAAGTGCCGGGGCCGGTGATCCGCGAGCGCGCGGCGCGGCTGCGCGCGGCGGGCGCCGCGGCGCTGGCGCAGGCACTGGCCGGGCGCGTCGGTGGCGAGGCCGCGGTGCTGGTCGAGCGGCCTGGCTTCGGCCATAGCGAGCATTACGCACCGGTTCGCTTTGCCGAAGCGGCGCCGACGGGCAGCCTGGTGCGGCTGCGGCTTGCGGCGGCAACGGCGAACGAGCTTTTGGGCGAAGCGGCATGAGCAACGAGCAGCGCGGCTGGTTCACAAGGCTCAAGGCCGGTCTCGGACGCTCTTCCTCGCGCCTCAACGAGGGGATCACCGGCATCTTCGCCAAGCGCCGGCTCGACGAGGCGACGCTGGGCGAGCTGGAGG
>JASHRZ010000074.1 GCA_030037055.1 Alphaproteobacteria bacterium | reverse complement strand
GACTGGAACGGCTCGTCCAGCAGCAGCAGATCGGGATCGTTGACGAAGGCGCGCGCCAGCGCCACGCGCCGCTGCTGCCCGCCGGAAAGCTGCCGCGGAAAGGCGTCGATGAGCGCGCCGAGCTGCATCTCGCGCAGCAATTCCTCGGCGCGGCCTTCGCCGCGCGGCGGCGGCTCGAGGGCGAGCCGAACGTTCTCGCGCACACTGAGCCAGGGCATGAGTCGCGGCGTCTGGAACACCATGCCGAGACGCCCCGCCCCCGCGGCGCGGCGCACGCTGCCCTCATAAGCGCGGTCGAGACCGGCGATGATCGACAGCAGGGTGGTCTTGCCGCAGCCGGAAGGACCGAGGATGCAGGCGAACTGCCCGGCGGGGACGGCGAAATCGAGCCCCGCCAAGGCGACAACGTCGGCGCCGTCGCGGCGATAGGCCTTGCGCCGGACCGCCACCTCGAGCGCGCTCATCCGCGCCACCGCGTCAGGCGCCGCTCCAGCGGGCGGATCGCCCAGGCCTCCGCCGCCAGCACCACGGCGATGAAGCTCGCGCTGTAGGCGAGGATGTTGGTGATGTCGAAGAACTGAAAATAGAGATTGAGGCGGAAGCCCACGCCGTTGCTGCGGCCGACGAACTCGGCGACGAGCACGATCTTCCAGATCAGCGACAGGCCGGAGCGCGTCGCCGCCATGAGATAAGGGTAGAGCTGCGGCAGATAGACCTGCCGCAATCGCCGCAGCGCGGGCAGGTGCAGCACCTCGGCCACCTGCAGCAGCTCGCGGTCCACGGCGCGCGCGCCCTCGCGCAGGACCGTGGCGGTGTTCGGCACCTTGTTGAGCGCCACCGCGAGGATTGCCGCCGCTTCGGTGAGGCCGCCCCAGAGGTAGCAGAGATAAATGATCACCAGCGCCGGGATGTTGAGACCGAGCACCAGCCAGAGGTCGAAGAAGGCGTCGATGCGGCGGCTGCGCCCCATGGCTATGCCGATCCCCGCCCCGGCCGCGAGCGCGAGGGCGAAGCTCGCGGCAACGCGCAACAGGGTGACGGCGAGATCGAGCGGCAGCTGGCCGCCCGCGACAAGCCGCGCCAGCGCCGCGGCGACCGCGGCCGGGCCTGGCAGCAGCTGCGGCGCCGAGGCCAGCCCCGCGGCCGCTTGCCATAGCGCAAGGAGGCCCGCCGCCGAGAGCCAGCGCAGCCAAACGCCGTCGCGCAACGACTGAACGGCCATCGGCGTCAGGAGCCGCTGCCGGCATAAAACGTGCCCGCCGGCACCCGTCCGTCCGGCGGCGCCTCGCCGATGTCGCCGAAGGCGATGACGAGGTCGAGCAGGCGCTGCGCCGAAACGGCGAGATCGCCCTCGCCACCGGCGACGCCACGCCGATAGGCCTGACGCAGCCGCTCCAGCATCGCCGCATCATCCGCTTGGACAAGAGGCGCGATCGCCTGCCATTCCTCGGGCGAGGCGGCAAGCCGTTCGCGGGCTTCCTTCGCCGCCGCCAGGAAACCGCGCAGCGCCGCGGGATGGCGGGCGGCCCAGCGCTCGCTGAACACCCAGCCGAGGAGCGGCGTGCCGGCGGGAAGGCCGAGCGCGGGGAGCATGTCCTCCACCCGCAGGAGCTCGACATATCCCTGCTGCGGCAGCCGCGCGTTGTAGGGCCAGAAATTGATCGCGGCGGGAACATCGCCCTTCTTCAGCGTCTCCTGCAGCAGCGGCGGCGCGGCAAAGACGGGATCGGCGTCCCGCGCGAGATCGAGACCCTCGGTCTTCCTGGCATAGGCGCGCAGCACCAGCCAGCTCTTGTCGAGCGGCCCCCCGGCGATGCCGATCTTGCGCCCTTTGAGGTCGGCAAGCCGGTTGATCCCGGCATCCGCGCGCACGATAAGGCCGCCCGTGGCATGGGAATGCGGCACGAAGGTGACATCGCCGCCGAGCGCTCGGCGCCGCGCCACCCAGAGCCAATCGGTCAGGATCACGTCGACCGCGCCGCCTTGCAGCGCCACTGAGGCGCCGTCCTTGCCCGCGAGCTCCAGCGGCTCGATGGCGATGCCATGGGCGCGGTCGAGCGCGTGCCGGCGCATGACGTCGAGTTCCCAATTGACCGTGCCGAAGGCGAGCACGCCCAGGCGCACCACCGGCAGCTCGTCGCCGCGCGCGCCGGCGCCGGCGAGCAGCAGCAGCAGCACCAGCGCCGCCCGCGGCACGGCCGCCCTCGCCCATCGCGCCCTGTCCCCGCCCTTACCCATGACGACGATGCTCCCGCCATCGGCCTGCGCCGTCAACCCGGCATGGCAAGGACGGCACGCTGCGCACTATTCCTCGCGCAGATCGCGGAAGGTCAGATGCTCGAGAATCTCCGGCGGGCGCGGCGGCAGATAGGTCATCCCGACTGAAGCCGCGAGCGGCGCGATGGCATTTTGTGCCAGCAGCTCTTCGAGCGCGCGGTTCACCGCGGCGATCAGCTCGGCCTCGGTGTCGAGGCCGACGAAGCCCATATTGAAGCCGATCCGATAGTAATAGCCGGTGGCCTTGATCCCAGTGTCGGGATGTGCGGCGCGATAAGCGTCAAAGCGGCGCAGATCGATCAGCGTGGCATCGAAGTCGCCTTTCTCCAGCCGCGGCAGCAGCTCGTTGCGTCCAGGGACGAGATGGGTGATCTGGTCGACGAGAGCGCCGTCGTCGTAAAGCATGAGGATGGCATCGGCGAGCGTCGCCGCTTCACTGCCGAGCTTGACCCCCTTGAGATCGGCGAGGCCGGCCACCGGCTTGGTCGCGGAGGGGCCCAGCACCAGGGTGATCGGTGCATAGTTGAAAGCATGTGTCGGCACCAGAGTTCCGAGCTCGACGCGGCGCCGGCGGTCGGCGGCGGTGGCGCCGTCGTAATCCGGCAGCCGCGCCGTGCTCATCCCGGGCCGGCCCAGCGCGTCGCGCACCAGCGGATAGCCGCCGACGAGCTGGCAGCGCCCGTCCGAGAGCAGCGCGTTGGCGCCGAGAACCGAACTGGCATCGGGGTCGAGTTTGGTCTCGAACCACTGGACCTTGAGCCGCCGCTCAAGCCGTTTGGCGACCGCCTCGGAGACGGCGAGCACGAAGCCGCTGCTCTCCTTGCCGTGATGCTCGGAATAGATCGGAACATCCTCGTCGAGGCAGACGGTGAGCGTCTCCTCCGCCCGCGCCGGCGCGACCGGCAGGCAGGCCAGGGCGAGCGCCGCCGCCGCGAGCCTCACCGGCGATCCTGCCCGCATCATTTGCCTCCCGTGCAGATATAGGACCAGATGTCGCCGATCTCCTCCTGGGTCAAGACATCGCCCCAAGGCGGCATGCGGTTGTCCCGGCCGTTGGTGACGGATTCGAAAAAGCGTTGCTGCTGGTCGTGCGGGAACGTGCGGAGGTCGAAGGTCACGTTGCCCGCGCTTACCATGTTGAAGCCATGGCAATGCGAGCAATGATTGGCGTAGAGCATCTTGCCGCGCTCGACCTGGGCGGGATCGGGGCGATCGCCGCCGGCTTGCGCCGCCGCCGCGGACGACGCCGCCGCCAGCGCAGCGATGCCCAGCGCCGCCCATCCTCGATAACCTGTCATCGCCTGATTTCCGAAAAGGACGGGGCCGCCCGGCCGGGCGGCCCCGCGCTGTGCGTACCAGCTATTTCTGGAGCGCAAACACCCAGAGCGAGCCGCCGGCCGGAATGTCCTTCAGCCGCTCGTCGCCCGAGAACAGCGAGTAGACGCCGCCGATGCCGCTCGAGACGGCGACGTACTGCACGCCGTCCTGCTCCCAGGTGACGGGTTGGCCCTCGATGCCGGAGCCGGTCTGGAAGTGCCAGAGCTTCTTGCCGGTATCGGCGTCGAAGGCTTCGAACTCGCCCGTGAGCTGGCCGCTGAAGACCACGCCGCCGGCGGTGGACAGCACGCCCGAGAAGCGCGGCAGGTCGCTGGGCTGCTCCCATTTCGCCTTGCCGGTGAGCGGGTCGATCGCCTTGAGATAGCCGCGCGGACCCTGAGGCCAATCCCAGAGGTCGCTGAGATCCATGCCGAGATACCAGTCGCCGGCCTTGTAATCGGCCGGGATTGCCTTGTAATGGCCGCCGAAATTGAGCGTGTTGGCGTAGGCATAGCCGGTCTTGGGATTAAACGACATCGGCTCCCAGTTCTTGCCGCCGAGGATCGCCGGAAACACCACGACCTTCTCGCCGGCGCGCGCCTTGGCCGCGATGTCGGTCTCCACCGGCCGGCCCGTCTTCATGTCGATCCGGTCGGCCCAGTTGACCTTGACGTATTTGTTGGCCGCCAGCAGCTTCCCGTTGGTGCGGTCGAGGACGTAGAAGAACCCGTTGCGGTTGGCGTCCATCACCACCTTGGTCAGCTTGCCGTCGACCTTGATGTCCGCCAGCACCATCTCGGCGACGCTGTCATAGTCGAAGGGATCGTTGGGCGTGAACTGGTAATGCC
>JASHRZ010000614.1 GCA_030037055.1 Alphaproteobacteria bacterium | reverse complement strand
GGCAGTGGCACCCAGAAGGCAAGGAGGATCACCGCGATCGCCGCCGCGCCGATGCCGAGATTGACCAGCAGTCGTCGGTTCGGCGCCGGCAGCGATCGGCCCGGCCGGGACCAGGCGGAGAGCCGCGAGGGCACGGTGCGGCGCTTTCGGCGCGGCGGCGGCGCTGCGCCTTGCTGCGCCGCGCGCTGCAGCAGCGTGATGAATTCCTCGAGCTTCTGGTCCATGGCTTTCAGGGCGCGAGTGTAACCGAAATTCTTAACCAATTTGTTCCGCCAGCTCCTCGAGGATGGGGCAGTCCGGCCGATGGTCGCCAGGCTAGCGCCAGATCAAGCCCTCCAAGGTCTGGCGCATCCGTTTCAGCTCGGCGATGCGCGCGTCGATTTCCTCGAGATGGGCCGCCGCCAGGCGCCGCACATCGGCGCTCGCCCGGCGCTTGTCGCGCCAGAGCGCCACGAACGCTCCTACCTCCTTGACCGAGAAGCCCAATTGGCGCGCTTGCTGATGAAGCGCAGGGTCCGCACATGGCGCTCGTCATAGCGCCGGTGATTCCCAAGCGCGCCGGCGGCTCGATCAGCCCGGCGCTTTCATAATAACGGATGGTCTTGGGCGGCGGCCCCGTCGCTTGCGCGACATCGCCGATATTCACGCCGCCCTCGATCGCCGCTGCAGCAGCCGCATCCCGACCATCATGGGCCAAACCGTCCCGTCAACTGTCATGTCAGGAAGAAGGTCCTTCCCTCCGGGGAAATGTCAAGGCGAACCCCGAAGGGGTTCGTCCATGGCGGCATCAGCGTTTGCGCAGCAATCGCCAAAGCCACACCGGGCGGGCTAGCATCGGCGCCGCCGCCTCAGTCCTTCGTGATCCGGTCGATCTCCGCCAGCTCTTCCGCGCTCAGCGCCCAGTTGCCGGAGCTGACGTTGCGCTCGACCTGTTCGAGCTTGGTGGCGCCGGCAATGACGCTCGCCACGGCCGGCCGCGCCAGCAGCCACGAGAAGGCCAGCTCCAGCAGGCTGCGGCTGCGCTCGCCGCAGAAATCTTCGAGCCGCTCCACCTTCCGCCAATGGCTGTCGAGGAGGTAGCGCTCGGCGAGCCGCTGGTCGCGCGCAAGCCGCGCGTCTGCGGGCATCGCCGCGTTGCGCTTGTACTTGCCGGTGAGCAGACCGCTCGCCAGCGGGAAGAACGGCAGGAGGCCCAGATCGTAGGCTTCGATCGCCGGCAACAGCTCGCGCTCGATACCGCGCACCAGGAGGCTGTACTCGTCCTGGCAGGAGATGAAGGCGTTGAGGCCGAGGTGGCGCGACGTCCATTGCGCTTCCACCACCTGCCAGGCGGCGTAGTTCGAGCAGCCGATATAGCGCACCTTGCCTTGGCGGACGAGATCGTCGAGGGCGCGCAGCGTCTCCTCGATCGGCGTCTGCGGGTCCGGCCGATGCACCTGGTAGAGATCGATCCAGTCGGTCCTAAGCCGTGTCAGGCTCGCTTCCACGGCGCGCATGATGTAGCGGCGCGACGCGCCTTTGAGCCGCTCGGCCGGAGGATCCATGGCCATGCCGAACTTGGTCGCGAGCACGACGTCCTGGCGCCGGCTGCCCAGGATCTGGCCGAGGCATTCTTCCGAGGCGCCGCGGGCGCCGCCGCCCATCGTGCCGTAGATGTCGGCGGTGTCGAAGAGCGTGACGCCGAGATCGAGCGCCTTGTGCACGATCCGGCGCGCCGCCTCGACATCGATGCGGCCGCCGAAATTGTTGCAGCCGAGGCCGATGGTCGAGACCTGGAGTCCGGACTTGCCGAGGATGCGGTGCTGCACGGGGCCATTCTTTCTTCGCTGTGAGCGGCCGTGGTTAAGGCGGTTTAACCTCGGTCGTCAAGCCCGGTCGTGTGTATCAAGAAAGGTTCACCAGGAAGGCACGGGAGGCCACGGACAAAGGCTAGGGGGGCCGCTTCGCGGCTCTTTTCATTCTTCTCCGCGTCCTCCGTGGCTCCGTGGTTCATCTCAAATTCCTCCCAATGACCCGCGGAGGGGAACTTTCGTCCACCGGCTCCAACCTGATATAACCATCCGATGTTCCTCCTGATCGATAACTACGACAGCTTCGTCTACAACCTCCGGCACTATCTGGGCGAGCTTGGCGCGGAGGTGGTGGTGAAGCGCAATGACGCGCTCTCGGTCGAGGCGGCGCTGGCGCTCGGGCCGCAAGGCATCGTCATCTCGCCGGGGCCGAGCGATCCGGACCATGCCGGCATCTGCCTCGAGCTGGTGCGCCGCGCCGGCCGCATCCCCGTGCTCGGCGTCTGCCTCGGCCTCCAGGCGATCGGCCAGGCGTTCGGCGGCAGAGTGGTGCGCGCGCCGGTGCCGATGCACGGCAAGGTGAGCGAGATCCGCCATGACGGCAGCGGCGTCTTCGCCGGGCTGCCCAACCCGCTGCCGGCGACGCGCTATCATTCGCTGGTCGTCGAGCGGGCGAGCCTGCCGGCCGCGCTTGCCGTCACGGCGGAATGCGACGGGCTGATCATGGGGCTTGCCCATGGCGAGCGGCCCGTGCACGGCGTGCAGTTTCACCCCGAGAGCATCGCGTCCTCCGGCGGTCACGATTTGCTGCGCAATTTCCTGCGGCTTGCCGCGACGGCGAGCCTCGCCGCATGAGCGAGGCCGCCGGCGATCTCCGCCCGCTGCTCGCCAAGCTGGCCATGGGCCAGCGCCTCGGCGAGGCCGAGGCCGCCGCCGCTTTCGAAGCGATGATGTCGGGCGATGCGACGCCCTCGCAGATGGGCGGCTTGCTCATGGCGCTGCGCGTGCGCGGCGAGACCGTCGAGGAGATCACCGGCGCGGCGCGCATCATGCGCGCCAAGGTGCTGAAGGTGGCCGCGCCAGCCGACGCGATCGACATCGTCGGCACCGGCGGCGACAACCAGGGCAGCTTCAACATCTCAAGCGCCGCGGCGCTGGTTGTGGCCGGCAGCGGCGTGAAAGTGGCAAAGCACGGCAACCGCAAGGCCTCGTCGCTGACGGGGGCCGCCGACATTCTGGAGGCACTCGGCGTCAACATCAATTGCGAGATGAGCCTAGTAGAGCGCTCCATACGCGAGGCCGGCATCGGCTTCCTGATGGCGCAGCGCCATCACAGCGCCATGCGCCATGTGGCGCCGACGCGCGTCGAGCTGGGCACGCGCACCATCTTCAACCTGCTCGGCCCGATCTCGAACCCGGCCGGCGTCACGCGCCAGCTCGTCGGCGTCTTCGCCCGCGACTGGGTGCGGCCGATCGCCGAGGTGCTGGGCAAGCTCGGCAGCGAGCGCGCCTGGGTGGTACATGGCGACGGGCTCGACGAGCTCACCACCACCGGCGTCACCCATGTCGCCGAGCTCAGGAACGGCAAGGTCGGCGAATTCGAGGTGACGCCCGAGGCGGCGGGCTTGCCGCGGGCGCGGCTCGACGACATCAAGGGCGCCGACCCCGCCACCAATGCCGAGCGCCTGCGGGCGATGCTCGACGGCAAGGCCGGGCCGCTGCGCGATATCGTTCTGCTCAACGCCGCCGCGGCGCTGATGGTCGCCGGCCGCGCGCGCGACCTCCGGGACGGCTTCGCGCAGGCGGCACGCTCGATCGACGGCGGGGGCGCTAAGCGCGCGCTCGAGCGCCTCATCGCCATTACCAACGAAGCAGCGCCCGGATGAGCGACGTGCTCGCGCGCATCTGCACCGAGAAGCGCAAGGCCATCGCCGCCGCCAAGGCGCGCTTGCCGCTCCCGAGCGTGGCGCGCGCCGCACGCCAAGCCACGCCGCCCCGTGGCTTCATCGCCGCGCTGGAGCACGCGCTCGCGGCCGGACGCTACGCCCTCATCGCCGAGATCAAGCGCGCGAGCCCGAGCTGCGGGCTCATCCGCGGCGATTTCGATCCCGCCGCGCTGGCCCGCGCCTACGCGAAGGGCGGCGCCACTTGCCTCTCCGTCCTCACCGAGGAGCGCCATTTCCAGGGAAAGGCCGAGCATCTTGCCGCCGCGCGGGCCGCAGTGCCCCTGCCGGTGCTGCGCAAGGACTTCATGCTCGACCCCTATCAGGTGGCGGAGGCGCGCGCGCTGGGCGCCGATTGCATTCTCCTGATCCTGGCGGCGCTCGATGATGCCGAGGCGCGCGGGCTCGAGGAGGAAGCCCTGTTCTGGGGCATGGACGTGCTGGTCGAGGTGCATGACGGCGAAGAGCTCGCGCGGGCGGCCGGGCTCAAGACCCGGCTGATCGGCATAAATAACCGCAATCTCAAAACCTTGAAGGTCGACCTTGCGGTAACCGAAGAGCTCGCGCGCGCGCTGCCCCCGGGGTGCCTGGCGGTCAGCGAGAGCGGGCTCCATACCCCCTCCGACCTGACGCGGATGGCGCGCGCCGGAACGCGCTCCTTCCTCGTCGGCGAGA
>JASHRZ010000613.1 GCA_030037055.1 Alphaproteobacteria bacterium | reverse complement strand
GCCTGGGCCGGGCTCTATGCGCTCGCACCGGTGCCGGCCTGGGGCCATCACGGCGCCGGCGGCTGGAGCGATGGCTTCGCTCATCCCTTCAGCGGGATCGACCATGTCGCGGCGATGATCGCCGTAGGATTGTGGGCAGCGCGGAACGGCCGGCGCGCGGTGGCTGCTGCTCGGCTTTTTCGCCGCGCTGATGAGCTTGAGGGCGGCGCTGGCGCTGCCGGGGTAAGCTTGCAGCGAGGACGCATCGCCGTCTGCGTCGCCGTGCTGGGCGTGCTGCTCGCCGTGGCGGCGCGGCCGCGGCTGGCGGGGCGGTGGTCAGCGTGTAGGGCCTCGTCCACGGCTACGCCCATGGCGCCGAGATGCCGGGGAGCGCGAGGCCGATTGACGCAATGGGCTTTCTCTGCGCCACCGGTGTGCTGCAGCTCGCCGGCGTCGCGCTCGGGATCGCCGCGGAAAGCCGGATCGGCCAGCGGCTGCTGCCGATCGGCGCGGCGGCGATCGTCGGCATCGGCGTCACACTGATGCTGGCGCTGTGAGCCGCGCGTAATCGGCGAGCGTCGCTGCGAGGTGATCGAAGAGCAGCCGCACGCGCCGGCTGGCGCGGAGATCTTCATGCATGGCGAGCCACATCTCGAGCGAGAAGCGGACCGTCCGCGGCAGGACCGGCACGAGGTCGCGCTCGCGCCGGGCGATGCCGTGCTGGCAGCCGCCGATGCCGAGCCCGGCGCGCAGTGCGGCGAGCTGGGCGAGATCGCTGTCGGAGCGGAAGGCGAAGATATCGCGCCTCACCGGCAGGCCGGTAGCGCCGAGGCTGCGCCAGGCGCTGTCGTCGCGGTCGAAGCCGATGATGGGGTGCCGGCTGAGATCCTCGAGATCTTGCGGCAGGCCGAAGCCCTTGATGTGGCGGCGATGGGCATAAAGCCCGATGCCGACCTTGCCGATGCGCCGCGCGATGAGGGCTGCCTGGCGCGGCCGCACCATGCGCAGCGCGATATCGGCCTCGCGCCGCAGGAGATCCTCGTTGCGGTTGTTGAGCACCAGTTCGAGCGCGACCTGCGGATGGCGTTCGCGGAAGCGCGCCAGCATCGCCGGCAGCACCTCGGCGCCCATGATCTCGCTGGCGGTGAGCCGCACCGTGCCGCGCTCCTCCTCCGCCTCGCCCGAGGCGGCGCGGCGCAGCGCTTCGGCCGCGGCTTCCATGGCATCGGCATGGCTCCTGAGCGCGAGCGCCGCCGGCGTCGGCTGAAGCCCGCCCGGCGAGCGCGTGAAAAGCGCCACGCCCAGCGCCGCCTCCAGCATCGCGACATGCCGTCCGAGGGTCGGCTGCGTCAGCCGCAGCCTGCGCGCCGCGGCCGAGAGGCTCCCCTGGCGCAGCACCGCGAGGAAGGAGCGGTAGAGTTCCCATCCGGGCTCGGGCTTTGCCATACAAAATTGTATAGTAATTAAACGATCTTTGCCAATTTTCGTTTATCTGGGCGCACCCCATCCTCGCGCCATAGGCCTCGGAGGAGGACAGCATGACCGCGACCCACATCCCAACCGCCCTCGTCATCGGCGCCACCGGCGGCATCGGCGGCGAGACGGCAAAGGCGCTCATCGCCGCCGGCTGGCGCGTGCGCGCGCTCACCCGGGACGTGGCGCGCGCCCGGCGCGACTTCGCGTGGCTCGGGCCGGTGGAATGGGTCGGCGGCGACGCGATGCGTGCCGCCGAGGTGATCGCCGCGGCAGAAGGCGCGCGGCTTCTTCTCCACGCCGCCAACCCGCCGGCCTATCGCAACTGGCAGGGGCTCGCGCTGCCGATGCTGGAGAGTTCAATCGCCGCCGCGCGCGCCGTCGGCGCGCGTCTGGTGCTGCCGGGCACCGTCTACAATTTCGGGCCCGATGCCGGGCCGGTGGTCGACGAGCGCTCGCCGCAGCATCCTTTGACGCGCAAAGGCCGGATCCGCGTCGCCATGGAAGAGCGGCTGGCGCAGGCGGCGGGCAACGGCCTGCGCTCGCTGGCGGTGCGCGCCGGCGACTATTTCGGCGGCCACGCGCCAAGCTCCTGGTTCAGCAATGTCATGGTGCGGCCAGGAAAGCCGGTGCGCTTCATCCTTTATCCCGGCCGCCGCGAGGTCGGCCACAGCTTCGCCTATCTGCCCGATCTCGCCCAGGCGATCGTGCGGCTGGCGGCAATCGAAGCGCGGCTTGCGCCGTTCGAAGTAGTGCATTTCACCGGGCACTGGCTTCCCCGCGGCGACGCGATCGCCGAGGCGATCCGTCGCGCCGCCGGCGATCCGCACGCGCCGATCCTGCCGTTTCCGCTGGCGCTGCTCTATCTCGCGGCACCTTTCAGCGAGACGTTCCGCGAGACGATCGAGATGCGCTATCTCTGGCGCGAGCCGCTCAGGCTCGCAAACGGCAAGCTCGAGGCGCTGATCGGCCCCGAGCCGCGCACGCCGCTCGACGAGGCGGTGCGCCAGAGCCTCGTGGCATTGCGCTGCCTTAGCGGCGCGGCGGCGGATGCAGTGCAGGCGGCAGCGGGCGCTTGACGGGCGTATTCATAACTGGGCGGGAATGCCCTCGGACGCACTTCCGATGTCCGTTTAAGCGCCGACCTCAGGGCGCGCGATGGGCATTTGGCGGAAGCGCCGATTGCGGACTTTCCCGCCGTTGGGATGGACATCCATGTTTGCTGTCCTGATCAAGAGCGGCCAACTAGGAAATAGGGCG
>JASHRZ010000612.1 GCA_030037055.1 Alphaproteobacteria bacterium | reverse complement strand
CCGGCACCAACGCCGCGCGCGTCGCTATGGGGATGGAGGCCTACGTCACGGTGATCGACCGCTCGCTGCCGCGGCTCTACGAGCTCGATTTGCAATTCGGCGCGCAGCTGCACACGCTTTTCTCCACGCTGGAGACGATCGAGCGCGAAGTGCTGACCGCCGATCTCGTCATCGGCGCAGTGCTGGTGCCCGGCGCCGCGGCGCCGAAACTGATCAGCCGCGAGATGGTGCGGGCGATGAAGCCGGGCTCGGTGCTGGTCGACATCTCCATCGATCAGGGCGGCTGCTCGGCGACCAGCCGCCCCACCACCCATGCCGATCCGACCTATGTCGAGGACGGCGTCATCCATTACTGCGTCACCAACATGCCGGGGGCGGTGGCGCGCACCTCGACCTTCGCGCTCAACAACGCCACCTTGCCGTTCGTGCTGGATCTTGCCGACAAGGGCTGGCGGCGGGCGCTCGCGGACGACCCGCATCTGCGCGCCGGCCTCAACATCGAGGCCGGACGCATTACCCATCAGGCGGTGGCGCAAGCGCTCGGGCTTGCCTACACCCCGCCCGAGCGTGCGCTGGACGACTGAGCGGCGGGGTCGCCAATCCCCCTTGTCTGCGTGGGCCGAGGCGCGGGCCGGGCTCGGGCGCGGCGACAGAGGCAAGGCGGCGGACCGGAACGGGCAGGTGGGCGGCATCCTCGATCATGCGATGCTGGAGGCGCTTTCGATCCTCGCCCAGGTGGTGCTGATCAATGTCGCGCTCTCCGGCGACAACGCCATGGTCGTCGGCATGGCGGCCGCCGGCGCAGCGCCTCAGGGCGCTATGGCTGGGCATCGGCGCGGCGACGCTGCTGCGCCTCGTCTTTGCCTTGGCGGCGACCAGCTTGCTGCGGTTCCTCGGCCTGCTGCTCGCCGGCGGCATCCTGCTGCTGTGGGTCGCCTGGAAGCTCTGGCGCGAAATCGCCGCCCAAGGCCCGCGCGGCGCGGCGCGGGGCGCCGGCAAGGGCTTTGGCGCGGCGCTCGGGCAGATCGTCCTCGCGGACATCTGCATGTCGCATGACAACGCGCTTGCAGTGGCGGGCGCGGCGCTCGAGCACCCGATGATCCTCGCCGCCGGGCTGGCGATCTCGGTGCTGCTGATGGGGCTCGGCGCCGCGCTGCTGGCAAGTGCTCGAACGCCATCGCTGGATCGCCTATCTCGGGCTGCTGGTCGTCGTCTATGTCGCGCTACGGATGATCTGGGCCGGCGCCCGCGAGGTCGCGGCTGCGCTTGGCTGACCGCGCCGGAGGTCTTGACGGCCACAACTTTTTGCGCACTCCTTTCTCCACGAAGCGCTTGCCGAACAGAGCGCGGCCTTTGGGGGAGGGTTTAGCAATGTCCGGGGATCAGAACGGGTCGAGCGGCCGCTCCTGGGCCTACTGGCTGCTCATCATTCCCTTCATCGCCACGCTCTGGGTCCCCTTCTACAATTCGGTCGAGCCGATGTGGCAGGGCATTCCCTATTTCTATTGGTACCAGTTCCTCTGGATCCTGATCAGCGCCGGCATCACCGCTCTCGTCTATTTCCTTACCGAGCGGCAGTGAGGGGGGATGGGGGCCATGGAAGTGAACTGGATCGCGCTCGTCGTCTTCGTCGCGTTCTTCGCCGTCATCACCTTCCTGGGATTTGCCGCGGCGCATTGGCGGCGCGGTGATCTCGACCTGCTGCATGAATGGGGTCTGGCGGGCGGCCGGTTCGGCACGCTGGTGACCTGGTTTCTGCTCGGCGGCGACATCTACACCGCCTATACCTTCATCGCGGTACCGGCGCTCTCCTATGGCAGCGGCGCGCTCGCCTTCTTCGCCGTTCCCTATACCATCATCGTCTACCCCTTCGTGTTCGTGGTTTTTCCGCGGCTCTGGTCGGTGGCGAGGCGGCACGGCTACATCACCGCCGCCGATTTCGTGCGCGGCCGCTACGGCAACAAATGGCTGGCGCTCGCCGTGGCGATCACGGGCATCCTCGCCACTATGCCCTACATCGCCCTGCAGCTCGTCGGCATCCAGGTGGTGATCGCCGGCATGGGCGTGGAATCAACGGGGCTGCTCGGCGACTTGCCGCTGATCATCGCCTTCGTCATCCTCGCCGCCTTCACCTATACCAGCGGGCTCCGGGCGCCGGCGGCGATCGCCATCGTCAAGGACCTGATGATTTACATCACGGTGGCGGCGGTGGTCATCGTCGTGCCGATCCAGCTCGGCGGCTACGCCAAGATCTTTGCCGCCGTGCCGGCGGCGAAGCTGACGCTGACGCCTCCCGGCCCCAACACGCTCGGCAGCTACGGCGCCTATGCCACGCTGGCCCTGGGCTCGGCCTTCGCCCTCTTCCTCTACCCGCACTCGATCACCGGCGTGCTGAGCTCGTCGAGCCGCCACGTCATCCGCCGCAACTCGGCGATGCTGCCGGCCTATTCCTTCCTGCTCGGCCTCATCGCCCTGCTGGGCTTCATGGCGATCGCCGCCGGCGTCGGCGATCTCGCGGAGTTCAAGCCCTATTTCGCCCAGTACAAGGCGAATTTCGCCGTGCCGGCGCTGCTGCTGCACCAGTTCCCTGCCTGGTTCGTGGGGTTCGCCTTCGCCGCCATCGGCATTGGCGCGCTGGTGCCGGCGGCGATCATGTCGATCGCCGCGGCCAATCTGTGGACGCGCAACGTCTACAAGGAGTTCATCAACCCCGCCTGCAGCTATCAGCGGGAATCGCAGATGGCGAAATGGGTGTCGCTGATCGTCAAGGGCGGCGCCCTCGTCTTCGTCATCGGCTTCTCTTCGCAATATGCCATCTACCTGCAGTTGCTGGGCGGAGTGTGGATCATCCAGACGCTGCCGGCGGTGGTGCTCGGCCTTTATACGCACTGGCTCAATCAGTGGGCGCTCCTGGCGGGCTGGGCCGTGGGCATCGTCACCGGCACCTGGATGGCGGCGAGCGTCAACTTCGCCGCGATCTTCCCGCTGCAGCTCGGCGGCTTCACCGCGCCCGGCTATATCGCGCTGTGGACGCTGATCCTCAACCTCGCCGTCGCCATCGTGCTCACCGCGGTGCTGAACGTCGTCGGCGCCCGTCCGGCCGTGGACGCGACCTCGGCGGCGGATTATCTCTGAGCGCCATCGCGTGTTTGCGCTGCATGGGCGCGAGCGCGGCGAGCCGTCGAAGGACGCACTCTCGATCCAGCGCAGACTTGCTCTAGGACGATGTCATAGGACGTCGTCCAAAGATATCCTCAGTGAAGGAGCCGCGGCAGCTCGGCGATGGCGTCGTCGATGAGCCGGCTCTTGCGCGGCGCGTCGAGCTCTTGCGCCAGCATCCGGCGCGCCGCCGCCACCGCGACGTCGACGGCGGTGTTGCGCACCTCGGCGGCGGCCTTGGCCTCGGCAAGCGCGATCTTCTCGAGCGCCTGCGCCTGGCGGCGCTCGAGCGCGGCGGCGAGATCGCGCTCCGCCTGCGCCGCGGCGCGCTCGGCCTCGCTTTTCGCCAGCGCCACGATCTGCTCGGCCTCCTTGAGTGCGTCGCGCTGCTTCCTCTGATACTCGCCCAGCATGCGTTGCGCCTCTTCGCGCAGCTGCCGCGCCTCGTCGAGCTCGGCCGCGATCCTGGCGGCGCGCCCGTCGAGCGCGCCAGCGATCGGTGCCGCCGCCATGCGGATGACGGCGGCAAGGGCGATGACAAAGGCGATGGCGACCGAGAACTCGGGATCGCGGATGATCTCGAGCAGCATCAGGAGCGCTCCCGCATCACCGCGTCGACCGCCTCGGCGGCGCGCGCGGCGTCGATTTCGCCGCCGCCAAGCTTGGCGGCGGCCGCGCGCGCCACCTCGACCGCGACCTCGCGGATGTTGGCGAGCGC
>JASHRZ010000073.1 GCA_030037055.1 Alphaproteobacteria bacterium | reverse complement strand
AGCCCTGCCACCAGCGCCGCCTCGAGCTCGGGTGAGCTCAGCCTGCCGTCGCGGCCGACCGCGACGCGCCGGCCGCCAGTCGCCGCCACCAGCGCGGCGAAGGCGCGGCCGATGGCGTGCGCGTCGGCGGCATCGAGCGTCTGGCCAACGACTCCGCGGATGTCGTATTCGCGCAGGATGCTGGGATTCAGATTGCGGCCGCCGCCACAGCTCATAGCCCGTCTCGCGGTTCAGCAATACCCGTTTAGGATCTTGCGCAGCGCGTCGGTCAGGTCCGGCCGTGCCAGGGCGAAGGCGATGTTCGCCTGGAGAAAGCCGACCTTGTCGCCGCAGTCGAAGCGCGTGCCGGAAAAACGCAGGCCGTGGAACGGCTTGTTACCGCGGATCAGCTCGGCCAAGGCGTCAGTGAGTTGGATCTCATTACCGGCGCCGCGGCCGATGTGCGCGAGATGGTCGAACACTTCCGGCTGCAGGATGTAGCGGCCGATGATGCTGAGGTTGGACGGCGCGACGGCGGGGTCTGGCTTCTCCACGACGCCCTTGACGCTGACGAGCCGCCCATCGTCGCCCTCGACATCGAGCACGCCGTAGCGGTTCGTATGTTCGCGCTGCACTTCCATCACCGCGACGACGTTGCCTGCGGTTTTCCTGTGCACTTCGACCATCTGCGCGAGGCAGGGGATGTCGGCAAGGATCAGGTCGTCCGCCAGCAGCACGGCAAAAGGCTCGTCGCCGATCAGGTTGCGCGCACACCACACTGCGTGGCCGAGCCCTAGCGGCACCTGCTGGCGCGTATACGCGATCTGGCCCGGCTGCGGCATCCAGGAGTTGACCATGGCGATCTGCGCATCCTTGCCGCGCTCCCTCAGAGTCGTCTCAAGCTCGTAGGAGTGGTCGAAATGATCCTCGATCGCCGTCTTCGACCGACCGGTGACGAAGATGAACTCCTCAATCCCCGCCGCCTGCGCCTCTTCAACCGCGTATTGGATCAGCGGCTTGTCCACCACCGGCAGCATCTCCTTGGGCATCGCCTTAGTGGCCGGCAGGAACCGCGTTCCCAGCCCGCCGACGGGGAAGATGGCCTTGCGAATACGCTGTACCATGCACCTCTCTTCTTGGACGGTGGATGTTCGCGGAATACCGAAGGCCCCGTCCCCTTGTTCCTTCAAGGCGAGGAATTGCGCGCAGCTTGGCCGCGCCCCCAAGCGGGCATTTATAGCCCCGGCGCGCCCTCGGCACCAGGGCGCTCAACCCCGGAGAAGGACCTCCCGTGCACGGTTGATCTGCGCCGCCAAATAGGTCGAGCCGCCTTGATCCGGATGGATCTTCATCATCAACCGATGATAGGCCTCGCGGATCTCTGCTTCGCTGGCGCCGACGGCGAGGCCGAGAACGGCATAGGCCTCCTCGCGGGTCATGACATCGCTCGGCCGCCGCGCGGCGGCGCTGGCGGACTCGCCGGCCTCGCGCCATCCCGCCATGACCCGGTCGAGATAAGCTTCAAGCAAGCTCGCCCCTTGCACATCCTCGGCGCGGCATTCGCGCCAAAGGGCAACGAGCTCGTCGCGGCTGAGTTCGCTCAGATGGCGGCCCTGGAATGCGCCGCGGCGGACGGTGCCGGACATGATGCCGCTGTCATGGTCGAGCCGCATGCGCAGGTAATCGGTCTCGACCTCCGAAACCCGTCCCGGCGGCGCCGTCGCCGCCCGGCGGCGGCGCCACTGCGCGAGGCCGCGCAGCGCCAGCGGCGCCAGCCCGCCAATTTCGGCCAGGCCCAGCCCGAGACGTCCGCTGGCGATCAGCACGACGAGCAGCACCAGGGCTAGGCTGATGCCGACGGCGATGAGAAAGACGCGCGCGGCACGCACCAATCTGGCCGGATCGGCCTCGACGAAGACGCGCAACAGCCACAGCGCCGCGACCAGCACCAGCACCCCAAGGCCAAGATAGAGGATCATGGCGCTATTTTTTCGCGCCGCCCACCGCGCCCGCCAGCAACAGCGCGGCGCCGCCGACCCGTTGGCCATACAACGCAAGCGCAGGTCGGCCACCCGCGGCGTAGGCTGCCACCGCGCCCAGTAACTGACGCAATTGCTCGGCACTGGCGGCATCGAACGGGCAATAGGCGCCGCCGGAGAGCTTGGCGATCTGGCGGAAGGCGCGACCGGCGGTCTCGTCGCCGCCTTCATGGAAGACGAAGACCGGCACACCCAGCAGGCCAAGCTCGCCGGCAAGGCGGCCAAGCTCGTCAACTCTCTCTTCCATGGCATCGCCCACGAAGACCAGCGCGTTCACCTTCTCGGCGCGCGCCTCCTTGAGCGCGTGCGTGAGGACGCGGGCGATTTGCGTTTCGCCGCCAACGCAGAAGACCCCGTGCATCGCGCGGTGGAGAGCGGCGGCCGTGCCGAGCCAGCGGCTCGCCTTGCATTCGTCGAAGCCGCGGTAAAAGACGAGCTGCACGTCGAGCCCGCCCAGCGCCGCCGTGGTCTCGAACATCTCGGCTTGCAGCCGGCAGGCACGATCCCATGTCGCCTCGCGACTCGCCGTGGCGTCGAGCGCAAAAATCAGCCGGCCCCGCCCGCTCGCTGGCCGCACTGCCGGCATCGCCCGCACTTGGCTCAGAAAGGCCTCGACCGCCGACGATTTGCGGTCCGCCGGGAGCCGATCCTTGCGCTCGTTGTCTCCAGCCATGATCCTATTATATGGGGTGTGGGTGGCTTGCCTGCCGCCAATGACTTGGCAACCATCCTGACCTAGGTTGCGCCTCCTCGACAATCTAAGGCCAAGCTCATGCTCATTGCGACCACCGAACAGATCGCCGGACATCAAGTGACAGAGACGCTCGGTGAGGTCTTCGGCATCGCCGTCAGAAGCCGCGGCATCATCGGCAATCTCCTTGCCAGTCTCAAGACGATCATCGGCGGCGAGATTCATCAGTACACCGATATGCTGCAGACCGCGCGCCAACACGCCATCGACCGCATGGTCACCGAGGCGCAACGGCGCGGCGGCGACGCGGTGGTGATGATGCGCTTCGATTCCGGCGAGATCGGCCGGGGTATCACCGAGATCGTTGCCTACGGCACGGCGGTGAGGCTGACGCGCGCGGCCTAGCCCGCCATGTCCCTGATCCAGGCTGGCCCCCAGAGGTTGAGAGCCTTGCCGCCGGCGGGCCAGCGCTTGCCCGGCGCGCCCTTGGGCAGCCTCTCAAGCTCGGCAGAGATCTCGATGTTGTTGCCGTCGGGGTCCTTGACCATGAAGAAGAGATTGTTGCCGGCGCCGTGCCTGCCCGGTCCCCACCAGATGCCGATATCGAGCGCGGCGAAATGATCGGCCCAGCGCCGAACATCGTCCCAGCTCGGCACCTCGAACGCGAAGTGATCGCTGGCGGAGCGGAGGGCGCGGAAGACAGCGAAGCTGTGATGCTCGAGATTGGCGCGCAGGAAACAGACATTGGCCTCGCCGAGCCCGCCTTTGCCGTCATCGACATGCACGGTATCCGAGACCAGGAAGCCCAGCACGTCGCGATAATAGGCAATCATCGCCGGAAGGCGCTGCGACGCCACTACCACATGCTGCAGCCGCGCCGGGAATTCGGCGGCGGCGCCGGAAGCAACATGCATCGCGCTTGCGCCGCGCAGGCCGAACACGGCAAGCCGGCCATCGGGATCGCTGGTTGCGAAGCCGCCTTGGGCGAAGAGCGGCGTCGGCGAGGCCAGGGGCGCACCGCCCCGCGCGATGACGAAGCGGCGATAGTGATCGAGCTGCTCATCGTCCTCGAGCGCAAACGCATTCCAGGGATTGCCGCGCGCCTCGCCGCGGCCGATCACCAACCGGCGCTGGTGGCCTTCGGCGAGATAGGCATCGCCGCCGAGCGACGAGACGCTCATGCCCAGGGCGCCTGCATAGAATTCTGCGAGAGCTTGAGGCGTCGGCGAGTCGATACGGAGATGGTCGAGATCGGCGGGCCAAAGGGGTGAGACGTCAAGCATGGCTATGGGGCATCGTCATAGGCCTCCGGCCGCGCGCAGCCATACCGCGGTGTCGTGGAACACGGCGCCCCCATTGGGCAGGCCGGGATCGGCGCTGACCAGCGCGTTGATGCCGATGCCCTCTTCGAAGGCGTGGTTGGGCCAGAGACCCTCGACGACGAGAACGCCACGCTGCAGCCCGTCGAATGCGCGAGCCTGGAGAACGACCGTGCCGCGGCGGTTGCCGAGCCGGACGCGCGCGCCCTCGCCGAGACCTAGCTCGGCAAGGTCGTCGGGATGGACGCGCACCATCGGCCGCCCCTCGCGACTGAGGCTCGAGGGCATGTTGTTGAAGCTGGTATTGAGAAAGGAGCGCGCCGGCGGCGCCACCAAGCGGAAGGGATGCTCGCCATCCGCCCGATCGATCACGGCGACATGATCGGGGAGCGGCGGCAGCGCTTGGTGATTGGGGCCGATCGCTGCCCAATTGGCCTCGAAATGGAAGCGCTTGTCGGCATGGCCGAAGCCGTCCAGGAAATGCGCGGTGGCAAAGGGCAGCGCCAGATCGTGGCCACCCTTCTCATGGATCGTCGCGGCATTGGGCAGGCCCGAGGCGGCAAGCGTATGATCGATGATTTCCCATTCGGTCAAATGGAAGCCGGGATGCTCGGCGCCCAATCGCTTTGCCAGCGCACAGATGACGAAGTGATTGGACCGCGCCTCGGCAAACGGCTCGATTACCTTGCGCGCCACCTGCAGGAAAGTATGGGCGCCGGCGGTGTAGATGTCGTCGTGTTCAAGCATGGTGGTCGCCGGCAGTAGGATATCCGCCATCGCCGCGGTCTCGGTCATGAATTGCTCGTGCACGCAAATGAAGAGATCATCGCGTGAAAAACCCCGGCGTACCGCGTTGGAGTCGGGCGAGACGACCATGGGGTTGGTGTTCTGGACGAGGAGGGCCGTCACCGGCGGTCCGTCGCCGAGATCGCGCCGATCGCCGGTAAGGATTGGGCCGATGCGCGACTGATCGAGAACGCGCGTCTTGTGATCGACAGCATCGAGTCCCTCGATCAGGCTGCGGTCGAGCTTGTAGAGGCCGCCGCCGTTGGCATAGAGCGCGCCGCCGCCTTCATGCTGCCAGGCGCCGGTGACCGCCGGCAGGCAGCTGGCTGCGAAGAGCTGCGCCGCGCCGTTGCGCGCGCGCGAGAAGCCATAGCCGATGCGCAGATAGCTGCGCTTGGTGCGGCCGTAGAGTCGCGCGAAATCGACGATCGCCGCTTCGGCGAGCCCGGTGATCGCCGAGGCCCAGGCGGGATCGCGCGATCGCAGATGCGCCTCGAGCTTGTCAGCGCCGGCGGTGTACGCCGCGAGATAGGCGCGGTCCGCATAACCCTCCTTGAACAGCACATGCATTACTGCGCAGGCCAGCGCGCCGTCGGTGCCGGGGCGCGGCGCGAGATGGATGTCGGCCACTTCGGCGGTCGGCGTGCGGTACGGGTCGATGACGACGAACGGCGCGCCTCGCTCCCTGCGCGCGCGGGTGATATGCGTCATCAGGTTGACCTGCGTCGCCACCGGGTTGCCGCCCCACATGATGACGAGATCGGCCAGCGGTATCTCGCGCGCATCGACGCCACGCTTGACGCCGACACCGGCGAGCCAGCCGGAATCCGACAGCATGTTGCAGATCGTCGAATGCTGGCGCGAGTAGCGCAACACGTGGCGCAAGCGGTTGATGCCGTCGCGCTGCACCAGCCCCATGGTGCCGGCATAGAAATGCGGCCAAACCGTCTCGCTGCCGTAGCGCTGAACCGCGCGGGCGAAGGCTTCGGCGACGCGGTCGAGCGCTTCATCCCAGGCGATCGGCGTGAAGCCTGCCCGGCCGGTGCCCCGATCGCCGGTCCGGCGCAGCGGCGTCCGCAACCGCTGCGGGTGGTGCTGGCGCTCGGCATAGTGGCTGACCTTGGCGCAGACGATGCCGGCAGTATAGGGGTGATCCTTGCGGCCATGGATGCGGCCGATGGTCGAGGGGTCGAGCCGCTCGACCTCGAGCGCGCAGGTGCTCGGGCAGTCATGCGGACAAACCGAGGCTACGAAATCGCGCGGCAATTCCCATCCTCCCGCACGGAATATATGGCCCTGGAGCCGACGGGGGAAGCCGATTGCGCAAGCCGGCCGGGGATGTCATCGTCGGACGATCGGAGCGGGGCGAGGGCATAACCGTGCTGCCAAAGGGATCGAGCTACGAGGAGGTCGTGCGCCGCTTCCGCTGGCAGGTGCCGCAGCGTTACAACATCGGCGTCGATGTCGTCGATCGCCAACGCGTGGATCAGCTCGCTCTCATTTTTCTCGACGAGCAGCATTGCGAGCAGCGGTTCTCCTTCGGGGATATCCGCCAGCGGTCGAACCGACTCGCCAATGTACTGCGTGCCCATGGCCTCGTTCGCGGCGACCGCATCGGGATCCTGCTGCCGCAGGCGCCGGAGACGGCGATCGCCCATGTCGCGGCGTGGAAGGCCGGACTCATCTCGGTGCCGCTGTTCACCCTCTTCGGCGAGGACGCGCTGGAGTTCCGGCTGTCGAACAGCGGCGCGAGAGCGATCATCACCGACGAGGCCGGCCTCGCCAAGCTTCAGCCGATCCGCAGTCGGCTGCCCGACCTCCGATCGATCTTCGCCGTTTCCGGCGGCGACGGTGCCGTCGATTACCATTCCGAGCTGGCGCGCGCCAAGCCCGACTTTGCGCCGGTCGATACTGCCGCCGACGATCCCGCACTCATCATCTACACCTCCGGCACGACCGGAAACCCGAGAGGCGCGCTGCACGCCCATCGCGCCCTGCTCGGCCACCTCCCGGGGGTAGAGATGCCGCACCAGTTCTTTCCAGCCCCGGGCGATCTGTTCTGGACGCCGGCGGATTGGGCGTGGATCGGCGGGCTATTCGACGTGCTCATGCCCGCCTGGCATCACGGCGTGCCTGTGCTCGCTCATCGCGCGCGCAAATTCGATCCCGAAGAAGCCTTCGATCTCATGGCGAGATACCGCGTGCGCAACGCGTTCATGCCGCCCACCGCCCTCAAGCTGATGCGCCAGCTCGGCGGCCCGCGCCGGCCTGGAGTCGAGCCGCGGAGCATCGGCAGCGGCGGCGAAGCGCTGGGCGCGGAGCTGCTCGATTGGGGCCGCGCGGTGCTCGGCGTCACCATCAACGAATTCTACGGCCAGACCGAATGCAACCTCATCATCGGCAACAATGCGCAGCTCTTTCCAGTGCGTCCGGGGTCGATGGGGCGCGCCATTCCAGGCCACCGGCTCGCGATCGTCGACGACGGCGGCGCGCCGCTGCCCGCCGGCGAGGACGGCCATATCGGCGTCCGCTCCGGCGACCCCGTCATGTTCCTGGAGTATTGGCGCAACCCGCAAGCGACGCGCGACAAATTCGTCGGCGACTATCTCATCACCGGCGACATCGGACGCCAGGACAAGGACGGGTATTTCTGGTTCCGTGGACGCGCCGACGACGTGATCACCAGCGCCGGCTACCGCATCGGCCTGGCCGAGATCGAGGATTGCCTGATGAAGCATCCGGCGGTCGCACTCGCGGCCGCCGTCGGCGTTCCCGATCCGGTGCGCACCGAAGTGGTCAAGGCCTTCCTGGTGCTCAAGGCCGGCCATGGCGGGACTCCGGCGCTGGCGCGCGAGATTCAGAATTTTGTCAAGACGCGGCTCGCCGCGCACGAGTATCCGCGACAAGTGGAGTTCGTCGAGACGTTGCCGATGACGGCCACCGGCAAGATCATCCGGCGCGAGCTACGCCAGCGCGGCTAGACGAAGCTTGTGACCCGCGGGCCACGGTGTTAGGGTCAGCCCCCTAGAATAGGACCGTGAAAGGACGCAAATGAGCGCGATCGACCAGGCCAGGGTGCCCGCGCCGCTTCCGCGCCTGGCCGTGCCGCAGGTGCCGGAGCGGCCGCTGTCGCTCTTGCAGTTCCTGCGCGTGCTGCGCGACAATTCGCTTGCCACCTATCGCAGCGAGGCTTATACCGCCGACGTCCTGGAACGGCGGCTGCTCTGGAAGCGCACCTTTTTGCTCAACGAGCCCGGTGCGATCAAGCACATCCTGCTCGACAACGCCGCCAACTACCATAAGACGGAGATTACGCGCCGACTGCTCGAGCCCGGCCTCGGCCGCGGCCTGCTTACGAGCGAGGACGAGACCTGGCGGCGCCATCGCCGCATCATGGCGCCGGCTTTCGATCACCGTAGCATCGTCGGCTACTCACCGGTTATGACCGAAGTCGCTCTGCGCTTGGTTTCCGACTGGGACGCACTGCCGGTCGGCGCCGAGGTCGACGTCGCCGCGGCGATGATGCACGCAACCCTGCACATCATCTCGCGCACGATGTTCTCCTCCGATTCCGACGAGATCGTCGACATCGTCGAGCGCGGCATGGGGCGCTATCAGGCGGAAGTACGGCCGGTGCTTGCCGATTTGCTGGAGCTGCCGGCGTGGCTGTCGCGGCTCAGTGGCTTGCACCGATCCAGGGATATCTTCGCGGAGTTTGACCGCGCGATCGATCGGCTGCTGGCCGCGCGCGAGCAAACCGCTGAGGCGCTGCCCAACGACCTGCTCGCTCGCCTCATCGCCGCACGCGATGAGCAGACCGGCGGCGGCATGACCGCGCAGGAAGTGCGTGACCAAGTGGTCACGATCTTCATGGCCGGGCACGAGACCACCGCGGTGGCGCTGACCTGGACGTGGTACCTGCTTTCGCAGCACCCCACCGTCGAGGCCAGGCTGCAGGCCGAGCTGCAGGCCGTGCTAGGTGGACAGCCGCCGAAGCACGGGGACCTCGCCAAACTCACTTATACGCGCATGGTGATCGAAGAAGCGATGCGCCTTTATCCGCCGGCGCACACGCTCTCGCGCGCCGCAATGGGCGCCGACGACGTGCTGGGCCAGCGCATCCCCAAGGGCGCGATCATCCTGATCGTGCCTTGGCTCCTCCACCGCAACCCCAAGCTCTGGGAGAACCCCGAGCGCTTCGATCCCGAGCGCTTTGCCCCCGAGCGCGTGGCCCGGCGCCACCGCTTCGCCTATATCCCCTTCGGCGCCGGGCCGCGCATCTGCATCGGCGCCGCGTTCGCCATGGCCGAGGCGATGCTGATCCTGGCGACGTTGGCGCAACGCTATCGCCTACGGCTTCTGCCCGGCTTTCCGGTCGACCCGCAAGGACTCATCACCTTGCGCCCGCGGCATGGGATGCGGATGACGCTCGAGCGCCGGAGCTGAGCACGCGAGCGGCGCCGCGAAATGCTCGCTCACCTGCTCTACAGCTTCGTCACCCTTTTCGTCATCATCGACCCCGTCGGCAGCGCCGCCATCTTTGCGGGATTGATGCGTGGCGCACCGTTCCGGCTGCGGCGCCTCTATGCGCTGCGCGGCGTGCTCATCGCCACGATCCTCATCCTCGCCTTCGCGTTGGGCGGCGGCGCGCTGCTGCGCGCGCTCGGCATCACGCTTCCGGCCTTCCGCATTGCCGCCGGCATTCTCCTCTTTCTCCTCGCCACCGAGATGGTGTTCGCGCGAGAATCCGGCATCCGCCGTCCGACCGCCCCAGAAGAAGAGGAGGCTGAGCAGCGCCAGGACATCTCGGTCTTTCCCCTCGCCTTCCCGCTGCTCGCCGGCCCGGGCGCGCTCACCTCGATCGTGCTACTGATAGAGCGCGCCCCTTCGCCGCTCGGCGCGCTCGACGTCATCGGCGCGCTGGTCGCGGTGATGGCGATCACGCTGGCGCTGTTGCTCACGGCACCGCAGGTCATGCGCCTCACCGGGGTCACCGGCGCCAACGTCGTGAGCCGTGTCCTTGGCATCATTCTCGCCGCGCTGGCAGCCCAGCTCGTCCTCGATGGTCTCGCGGGGGCCTGGCCGGCGATGCGGGTTTAACCGCCCTCTTCCTGCAGCGACAGCAAGCCGGCGTTGCCGCCAGACGCGGTGGTGTCGATGCTGAGCGTGCGCTCCGCGGCGAAGCGGTGCAGGTAATGCGGCCCGCCGGCCTTGGGACCGGTCCCGGACAGGCCCATGCCGCCGAAAGGCTGCACCCCTACCACCGCGCCGATCATGTTGCGGTTGACATAGGTGTTGCCGATCGGCAGACGCCGGTGGATGCGTGTCACGGTCTCGTCGATGCGGCTGTGGATGCCCAACGTCAGGCCGTAGCCGGTGGCGGCGATGGCATCGAGTACGCGATCGAGCGCGTCGCCGCGCCAGCGGATGACATGAAGGATCGGTCCGAACACCTCGCCCTGAAGCAGGTCGAGCCGGTCGATCTCAAAGGCGCGCGGCGCGAAGAATGTGCCGTGCTCCGTGCCAGGCGGCAGGTTGAGCGCGCAGATGAGCCGACCTTCCCGCATCATGCGCTCGGCATGCCGCTCGAGTACGGCGCGCGCCTCGTCGTCGATCACCGGGCCGATATCGGTGGCGATGAGGCCGGGATCGCCGATGACGAGTTCGTGCATTGCGCCGTCGAGCAGAGCGATGACCCGTGGCGCGATATCTTCCTGTACAAAGAGGACGCGCAAGGCCGAGCAGCGCTGCCCGGCGCTGTTGAAGGCGGAGGTAACGACATCGGCCACGAGCTGCTCCGGCAGCGCCGATGAATCCGCGATCAGTGCGTTCTGCCCGCCGGTCTCGGCGATGAACGGCACGATCGGCCCCGGCCGCTCGGCCAGCACGCGGTTGATGGCGCGCGCCGTCGTGGTCGAGCCGGTAAAGGCGATGCCGGCAATGCGAGGATCGGCCACCAGCGGCGCGCCGACGCTCTTGCCGTCGCCCGGAAGGAGCGCCAGCACATCGCCGGGAATTCCAGCCTGATGCAAAAGGCGCACGGCCGTGGCGGCGATGAGCGGCGTCTGCTCGGCGGGCTTGGCGATCACCGCATTGCCGGCGGCAAGCGCCGCGACGACCTGGCCGGTGAAGATCGCCAGCGGAAAATTCCACGGCGAGATGCAGGCAAAGA
>JASHRZ010000611.1 GCA_030037055.1 Alphaproteobacteria bacterium | reverse complement strand
GTCGGCGGCCGCCGGCAGGGTGCGCGCGAATTGCTGCATCAGCACGAAAGGCGCGCGCAAATTGGTCTCGAGATGCAGGTCCCAGCTCGCGCGCGTCACGCCGAGCGCGGTATCGTTCTCGAAGACGGAGGCGTTGTTCACGAGCAGGCCGAGCGGCCCCAGCGCCTCGGCCGCGCGCGCCACCAGCGCCTCGACTTCCGTTTCGCGCGTGAAATCGGCGGCGATGGCGAGGCCACGGCCGCCCCGCGCCGCGATCTCCTGCGCCAGCGCCTCTGCCTCGGCGCGCGAGCGGCGGTAATGCACCGCCACGGCCCAGCCTTCGCCGCCCAGCATCAGCGCGATGGCGCGGCCGATGCGCCTGCCGCCGCCGGTCACCAGCGCCGCCTTCGGATAGGACGGGCTCCCCGCCATTCAGCGCTTCCGACGCTGGCGCGCCTTGGCCTTGGCGAGCGCGCGGGCCGAGGTGCCAGCGCGCCCGGCCATCGAGCGGCCTGCCGGGCGCGGTGCGCTCGCGCCCCGATCCGCCTCATCCCTGGCGCAAAGGCCGAGATCGAGCTGCTCTAACCGGCGGATCTCGTCGCGCAGGCGCGCCGCCTCCTCGAATTCCAGATCGGCGGCGGCCGCGCGCATCTGCTTGTCGAGATCGGCCATCACGGCCTTGAGGTTGGAGCCCTGGTAATGCGCCTGCGCGCTCTCGCCGAGGCCGACGGTGACGCGGTCCTGCTCGTAGACGCTCTCCAGGATGTCGGCGATGGCGCGCCGCACGCTTTCGGGCGTGATGCCGTGGGCGGCGTTGTAGGCCTGCTGCTTCTCGCGGCGGCGATTGGTCTCGTCGATCGCCGCCTTCATGCTTGCGGTCATGCGCTCGGCATAGAGGATGGCGCGGCCTTCGACATGGCGCGCGGCGCGGCCGATGGTCTGGATCAGCGCGGTGCGCGAGCGCAGATAGCCTTCCTTGTCGGCGTCGAGCACCGCCACAAGCGCGCATTCCGGGATGTCGAGCCCCTCCCGCAGCAGGTTGATGCCGACCAGCACGTCGAACACGCCGAGGCGGAGGTCGCGGATGATCTCGATACGCTCCAGCGTGTCGACATCGGAATGCATGTAGCGCACGCGGAGGCCGTTCTCGTGGAAATATTCGGTCAGCGCCTCGGCCATCTTCTTGGTCAGCGTCGTCACCAGCACCCGCTGGCCCTTCAAGGCGCAGTCGCGGCACTCGGCCATGAGGTCGTCGACCTGGTTCTCCACCGGCCGGATGAGGCAGACCGGGTCGACCAGGCCGGTGGGCCGCACCACCTGCTCGACGAAGACGCCGCCGCTGCGCTCCATCTCCCACGGGCCCGGCGTCGCCGAGACGCAGATCGTCTGGCCGCGCATCTCATCCCATTCCTCGAATTTGAGCGGCCGGTTGTCGACGCACGACGGCAGGCGGAAGCCGTACTCGGCCAGCGTCGACTTGCGGTTGTAGTCGCCGCGGAACATGCCGCCCAGCTGCGGGATGGTGACATGGCTCTCGTCGCAGAAGACCAGTGCGTCCTCGGGCAGGTACTCGAACAAGGTGGGCGGCGGCTCGCCCGGCTTGCGCCCGGTGAGATAGCGCGAATAGTTCTCGATGCCGGCACAGCTTCCCGTCGCCGCCATCATCTCGATGTCGAAGGTGGTGCGCTGCTCCAGCCGCTGCGCCTCGAGCAGCTTGGCCTGCGCGTGGAACTCCTCGAGGCGAAGCCTGAGGTCGATTTTGATCTGCTCGATCGCCTGCATGAGCGTCGGCTTGGGCGTGACGTAATGGCTGTTGGGATAGACGGTGATCTCATCGAGCGCGCCGCTCTTCTCGCCAGTCAGCGGATCGAACTCGTGAACGGCCTCGAGCTCGTCGCCGAACAGCGACAGGCGCCAGGCGCGATCTTCGTAATGCGCCGGGAAGATCTCGATCGTGTCGCCGCGCGCACGGAAGGTGCCGCGGATGAAATTGGCGTCGTTGCGGCGGTATTGCAGCTCGACCAGCTTGGCGAGGAGCTGGGCGCGGTTGACGCGCTGGCCGGCGGCGAGCGTGAAGGTCATCTCCGAATAAGTCTCGACCGAGCCGATGCCGTAGATGCAGGAGACCGAGGCGACGATCACCGTGTCGCGCCGCTCGAGAATGGCGCGGGTGGCCGAGTGGCGCATGCGGTCGATCTGCTCGTTGATCGAGGATTCCTTCTCGATATAGGTGTCTGTCCGCGGCACATAGGCCTCGGGCTGGTAGTAGTCGTAATAGGAGACGAAATACTCGACGGCGTTGTCGGGGAAAAAGCTCTTCATCTCGCCGTAAAGCTGCGCTGCCAGCGTCTTGTTGGGGGCGAGAATGAGGGTCGGGCGCTGGGTACGCTCGATGACATGGGCCATGGTAAAGGTCTTGCCCGAGCCGGTGACCCCGAGCAGCACCTGATCGCGCTCGCCGCGGGTGATGCCGGCGGCGAGTTCGGCGATCGCCTGCGGCTGGTCGCCCGCGGGGCGAAACTCCGAATGGACGGTAAAGTGCAGGCCGGTACCGGCGAGCGGTCGTTGGGCGGTCAATAGGGGCGTGGCGCTAAAGATAAGGGGTTCCCCGCCGCGACGCCAGAGTGCTCGCCGAGCCGCGATCAGTCGTGCGAAGAGGGCCCATCGGCCGGTCCCTCGATTCACCGCCCTGCTTGTTTGTCCATCGTCCCTCTCAAAGGCGAAAACGCCACCCGCGTGTCGAATGACAGCGTGTTGAATCTGATCTTCACGCATATGGCGTAGGTCCCCTCGCTCTGGACGTTGGGGAAACACCTCTGGCTTCCGCTTTCGCCTGGTCCGAGGTCGGATGGCGGTTTCGCCATTCTACCGTTTATGCGCAGATCGTGCTCGCGAAGGATCGCGATCCAGTTGCCATACCAAAAGCGAGCCGGTGTTCTCGAGGGTGAATCTCGGCGCAAAGCGCGTCGAAGGGCGCGGCGGGGGTGAATCTCGGCGATGGCCTGACATCCGTTGCGATGCTCGAAACGAGCACCAAGGCCGCGAATTTCGCAGTGTATTGGAGCAAGCTCTGCCGCGGCGCGTCCCTCGGCCATGGCGCCTTCGGCCTCGGCCCGGCATGGTACGCGTAAAACAGATC
>JASHRZ010000610.1 GCA_030037055.1 Alphaproteobacteria bacterium | reverse complement strand
AGTCGCGCGGCATCTCGCGCCAGCGCTCGAGATTGTCGCGGATCTGCTCGAGCCGGGCACTGGCGGAGAGGTTGAGCGCCTCGTAGGTGTCGTGGCCGACCTGGCCGTCGACGGCGATGCCGTGATCCGCCTGGAAGCGCTTCAGCGCGGCCTCGAGCGCGGCGTCGAACGTATCGCCGGCGGCGCCCGAAGGAAGGAACGCCTCGGCGATGAGGCGCCGGCGCAGCGTGGCGACGGCATCGCCCCGGTCGCCGCGCCTGAGCTTGCCCTCCTCCGGCACCTGCGGCCAGCCGCCGGCGGCCACGATGGCACGATAGCGGACGAGAGCGGTCTGCAGACGCTTGTAGGCCGGCTCCGCCGGCGCGAGCGCGGCCAGAATGGCTTCAGGCTCGCCGCTGGCGGCGCGGTCGAGCGCCGCCCCGACGTCGAAATCGGGCGCCGGAAGGGCCCAGTCGCTTTCGATCGCCGCCGCGCGAACGCGGCCCTGGGCCAGCGCCGTGGCATAGCGCAGAAAAGCATCGGTGAGCAGGAGCTCGCGCTCTCCGGCGCTCGCCTCGGACACGGCAAAAACGCCGGGATCGAGCCCATGCGCGGCCGCGCCGGCCAACGCCCTCACCAGCGCCGCGTCGCGTTCGGGTGCATTCACCCAGATCGGCCGGTAGTCGCGCGCTTCATAGATCCTGGTGAGCGCGGCGCGGTCGAGCGCACGCCCGGCGAGCCGCAGCCCGCCGTCTCCCGCCAGCAGGCTTCTGAGGGCAGTATCCGGCGGCTCCTGGGCAACGGCCGATGGGACGAGCGACAGCACGCCGACGGCCAGGAGAACCACGACCGTCAGCGATAGAGCGAGCAAGGATCGGGGCATGATCGCGGCGGAGTATACAACCTTTGCCGCAAATATGCTGCACGCCGATTAACGAGTGGTTCACACCTATCGGCGCCGCGTCTCTGCTCGGCTCCTAGCCCCAGACCTCGCGCGCGGTCTCGACGACGAGGCCTAGCTTGGCCTTCTCCTCCTCGAGGCTGACGAGATTGCCTTCCACCGTCGAGGAGAAGCCGCATTGCGGGCTAAGGCAGAGCTGGTCGAGCGGCACGTATTTCGCCGCGTCGTCGATCCGGCGCTTCAAGTCGTCCTTTTTCTCAAGCGCCCCCTTCTTGGTCGTCACCAGGCCGAGCACCACCATCTTTCCCTTGGGCACGAAGCGCAGCGGCTCGAAGCCGCCGGAGCGGGCGTCGTCGTATTCGAGAAAGAAGCCGTCGACCCGGAGCTCGCCGAACAGCGCCTCGGCGACGTGGTCGTAGCCGCCCGATGCCACCCAGGACGAGCGGAAATTGCCGCGGCACATATGCGTGCACACGGTCACCTCCGGCGGCTTCTTGGCAAGCGCCGCATTGATCGTGCGGATGTAGGTGAGATGCTGGCTCTCGCCGCTGCCGCCGAGCTTGGTGATGTAGTCGCGCTGGCTGGGATCGTTGAGATAGGCGAGGCTGGTGTCGTCGAGCTGGAGATAGGTGCAGCCGAGCTTGCCCAGCGCCGCGATCTCGTCGGCATAGACGCGGGCGAGATCGGCCCAGAACGGCTCGAGCGTGGGATAGACCGTCTGGTCGATCGCGGCGCGGCCACCGCGGTAATGCATCATGCTCGGCGACGGAATGGTGAGCTTGGGCGTCGCCCTCGCCGTCGATTTCAGGAACTTGAAATCCTCGGCGAAGATCGGCTTCGCCAGGCTGAGCCGGTCGGTCACCTTGAGGGCGGCCGGCGAGAACGCGATGTCGCCCTTCTCGTTGTGGAACGTGACGGTGAGGTTGTCCTGCACCTTGGTGACGCCACCGACCTGATAGAGAAAATCCATGTGCCAGGAGCCACGGCGGAACTCGCCGTCGGTGACCCCTTCGAGGCCGATCTCTTCCTGCATCCGCACCGCATCGACGATCGCCTCATCCTCGATGCGGCGCAGCTCGGCGGCGGCGATGCGACCCTGCTTCAGATCCTCGCGCGCCTGCAGCAGCTTTCTCGGTCGCAGGAGGCTGCCGACATGATCGGCGCGGAACGGCGGCTTGGTGCGATGGGCCATCGCTGCATCTCCTCATTGTTGTTGATTCCCGGGCGTCAACCTGACGCGATTGGCACGCGAAATCCAGTGTCTCCTTCGCTGAGGTCGACGGCGCCGGCGGCCGCCGCGGAAAGCCAGCGGGCGGTGCGGCGCACGCCGCCGAAGGTGAAGAAGTGCAAGCCGGCGATGGCGCAGCCCTCTGCGGCGAGGCGGTGGATCACCGCCTCGGGCCCGGCCTCGGTCAGCAGCCGCGCCACCGCCGCATGGCCGCTGGTGAGCTGGCGCAGCGAGTTGCCGATGCCGCAGCGCACCGCGAATTTCGCCAAGGTGGCGATGCTCGCGGGGCCGGCGAGGCCGACACGGACGGGAGCCGCGATGCCGTCGGCGCGGCAGCCGACGATGAAGGCCAGGATCGCCGGCGCGGCGAAGACGAACTGGGTGACGATGAAGGGCTCGAGCCCCGCCCGGCGCGCGAGGCCGAGCTTGAGCCGCAAGGCATCGGCAAGCGCGCGGGCGCCGATCTTGGGATGGCCCTCGGGATAGCCCGCGAGACCAACGCGGCGAATGCCGTGACGCTCGAAGAGGCCGGTCGACAGGATCTCGAAGCTGCTCGCGAAGGGGCCCACCGGCCGGTCGAGATCGCCGGCAACGACGAGAGCGGTGTCGACCTCGGCCTCGCCCTCGAGCCGGCGCAGATAGTCGTGGAGCTCTGTGAAGCTCGCCAGTGGCCGCGCCGCGACATGCGGCACCGGCCGGAAGCCTGCGCATCGCAGCCGCGAAGCGGCGGCGACGATGGCGTGGGGCGTGTCGCCGGCCGCGGCGTTGATGAATACGGTAGTGCCGGCCGCGACGACGTCCGCGAGCGCCGCACCGGCGAGCGGATCGCGCGCCGAGACCTCGAGCGAGGCGCCGCGCATGAGCTCGATGATGCGCTGGCGGCTCATCCGGAATCGCGCTTGCGCGAGATGACGTAGGACTCGTCCCAGAACCAGAGCCCGCCATGCCGCTGCAGCACCTCCTTGGTGGCCTGCAGATAGGCGCCGCTGCTGATCGCCTCGGAGAGCCGCTGATCCTCGATCTGCGCGACATAGATCGCCGCGTTCCAGGCGGCAAAGAGCGTCGAGGTGCCGATGGTCTCGCTGATCTCGCTCGGCAGCGTGTGCATGGCGTAGCGAAAGAGCGAGCGCGCATCGGCATAGGCGGAGAAATTCAGCTCGCGGCCGGCGCCGCCGAGCTCGGTCTTGGTCGCCCGCAGCAGCTGATGGCGGTCGGTGGTGAAGGGATTCTCGCCGGGCCAGATTCGCTGGATGATCTCGAGCCCGGGATCATCGCCGTGCGAGTGGATGGCAAGGAGCCGGCCGCCGGGCCCCAGGCTGCGCGCAAGGGGTGCTACGATCTTCTTCGCCTTGAACTCGACCGGCGCGCGCGCGCGGTAGGGCTGCGAGGCGATGATGAGATCGTAATCGGCGCGCGCGGCGCCGCGGCGCGGGCGCAGTTGGTCGAGCAGGAATTTGTGGTCCTCGCGATAAAGCACCAGCACCACCGGCTTCTCGTAGAGCGGATTGCCGGTGGCGGCGCTCGAGCGCGCGCGCCAGTGCTCGGCGAGGAAGGGATGAAGCTCGCCGATCTGGCGCTCGAAATCATGTGCCGTGGTGCCGGCGAGGCCGGCCTCCTGCCACACCAGGCTGGTCGCCGCGGTGACCGAGTTCGGCGTGAGCCACGGTGCCTCGGAGTAGTACATGTTGGTCATGATCAGCATCGTGGCCGGATGTTCGAACAGCCGGTCCGGCATCTTCTCCAGCGCGAGGCGCACGTCCTCGAGGCTGATCTCCTTGCCGACGATATAGAACGGCATGGTCGGGAAGCGGTGATGCATGGCGCGCATGACGCGCGACAGCACCGTACCGTCGCCGACGCCGGCATCGAAGACGCGAACCGCCGGCGGGCGCGGATGGATGCTGGCGAGTTCCATGGCGACGCGCTGCGCCACCATCTGCTTCTCGCCGCAGGTGGTGACGAAGAGCAGGTATTTCTGGCGGTTGTCGTAGAAGCGGAAGCTCTTGGCGGCGCCGGTTTCGGAGTCGCCGGCGAGGCGAGGCGCCGGCGGCGAGGCGGCGGCGTTGTTCAGGGCCGCGCGGCCGCGCCTTCCGGCCGGGCCTTGGCGATGCTGCTCGATGAAGGAGCGCACGCGCGCGACCGTCTCGGTGGTGACGCGTCCGCCGAAGCGCAGCCGGCTTACCAGCTTGCCGTCGTTGACGGCGAGCCGGCCGAAGGTCGATTCCGCCATGCCGACGCGCCGGCAATAGCCCGAGATTTCCCCGAGGAGCGAGTCGTTGTCCATCGCCCTTTCCTCCTCGGTTCCATTCCAGGGCTGGCGGGCCGAAAGGTCAAGATCAATGCTGCCCACCAGAATAGTGGGCAATTTAATGGGACATATCCCACACACACGGGCTGCGCGTCAGCCGCGCCGCGCCTTGTGGCTCTGGAGGTTGGCGATCGCGATGCGGCAAAGCGACGTCATCGACGCCGCGCCGCTCGGCGCGACGCAGCAGGTTGCCGATGATGTGATCGCCCTCGGCGCGGCCGCCGGCGACGAGGTCGCGCGGCATCGAGGCGGTGAAGGACGAGCCGCGCGTCGTCAGCATCTCCCGCATGCGCTCGAGCGCCGCCTTGCGGGTGGCGGTCGGCGGCACGCTGGCTCGATTCCAGCACCCGCGGTTCGCCCAGCGGCGGCGCCGTCATCTCGTCGACATTGGCGCACGTCGGCGTGCCGGCTCGCGCCGAGCGAGGCGAGCATGACGAACT
>JASHRZ010000609.1 GCA_030037055.1 Alphaproteobacteria bacterium | reverse complement strand
GGGAGAAGAGTGAGGCAAAGGGCCATCAGAGCGGGCTCAGCCGGCCGAGGGCGACCGCCTCGTCGCGGTTGCCCGGCGGCAGCGCGCCGTGATCGGCGAGATGCAGCATCAGCAGCTCCAGATAGCGCGTCAGATATTGCATCGTCACCTCGTAGCGGAACTGCCGGGCGCCGCGATGGCGCCGGCCTGCCGCCTCGATCTCGCTGCGCAAGCCGAACAGCGAACGGCCGCCGGCATAGCCGATCTTGAGCACGCGGCCTTCGGCATCGGCAAGCTCGAAGACGCCGAGCTGGCCCGGCAGCGCGCGCACCGCCTCGGTGCCGAGCGCCGACCAGGGCTTGACGATCCGGATGCCCATCAGCGGCCTTGGAACCGCGCCGGCCGTTTCTCCAGGCGCGCCGCCATCCCCTCCTTGGCATCGGCGCTCTGGCGCACCTCGGCAAGAAAGCGGTCGATATCCTCGTGCGGGATGCCGTCGCGGAACTTCATCTCGCGCAGCAGCAGCAGCTTCATCGCCTTGAGCGACAGCGGCGCATTGGCGACCAGCCGCGCCAGCACCTCTTCCGCCGCCGCCTCGAGCCCGTCGGGCTCGACCAGATGCGAGACGACGCCGAGTTCGTAGAGCCGGCTCGCGGGCAGAGGATCTCCAAGGAAGAGGATCTTGCGCGTCACCATCGGCCCCGCCACCTCGAGCAGCTTCTTCGCGAGAAACCAGTTGGGCACCAGCCCGATCTGCGCCAGCGACATGCCGAAGCGCGCGGCATTGCTGGCGATGATGAGATCGCAATGGAGCGCCAGCTCGTTCCCGCCGGCGATGGCGTCGCCTTGGACGACGGCGACGACGGGCAGCGGATAGGTCTCGAGCGTGTGCAGCATGCGCTCGATCGGGTTGGCGCCCATGTCGACCCGCGCGCGCAGATCGAGCCCGGCGCAGAACACCGGCCCGGCGGCGCGGATCACCGCGGCGCGTTCGCTCTCGCGCGGCGGCTCGGCGAAGGCGGCGGTAAGCGCCTCCAGCATCCCGCCGTCGAGTGCATTGCGCTTCTCCGGCCGGTTGAGCAGAACGCGCCGCACCGCACCGTCGATCCGCCATTCCACCTCTGCCATGCCGCTCACCCCGTGATGTCGCCGAAGCGGTGCCGATGCACGCCCTCAAAGCGCCGCGGCCGCGCCTCCATGATCGGCCGAAAGCCGCTCATGCCACAGGGGGATATGGCCTTTCTCCCCCTGAAGCCTGCTCGGTCGCTTGCGCTCCCGCGCGGGTCGCGCCGTTCTTTGGCCCCGAATGCTACGGCACCGGCGCGCCCGCGCCCATGAAAAATAAGACTTGCAGGCCCTTGACGCTCGGGTATAACACACAATCTTTAATCCGTACCGGCACGGTCCGAATTAACCTAAGCGCTTGAGCTGATTGGCGAAGCCGATGATCATCCTAAGTAAACTTGCGGATTATGCGGTCATTATCGCCACCCATCTTGGGACAGAGCCGGAGCGGCAGCTGACGGCTGCCGTGCTCGCCAAGGAGTCGAAGCTGCCGCGGGCCACCGTCGCCAAGGTGCTGAAGGCGCTGGCGCATGCGGGGATCGTCACTGGCGCCCGCGGCGCGGCCGGTGGCTATCGTCTGGCGCGGCCGGCGGCGTCCATCTCGATTGCAGAGCTGGTGGCCGCGATCGACGGCGCGATCGGCCTCACCCAATGCACGAGCCATGTGCTGGACTGCGAGCGCAGCGGTTTCTGCCGGACCCGGCCGCATTGGCACCGCATCAATCAGGCGGTGGGAACCGCGCTCGGCGCGGTGACGCTGGCCGACATGCTCGTGCCCTTTGCCGGCTTTGGCCCCCGTCCCTCCATCGCCCCGGAAGAGACCGCCGCGCCATGAGCACTCCGGTTGCCGCCAAAGGCCTCGATGCCGTCCGCGAGGTCACGAGCGAAGGCTACAAATACGGCTTCGTCACCGAGATCGAGAGTGAGACCGCGCCGGCGGGCCTCAACGAGGACATCATCGCCTTCATCTCCGCCAAGAAGCGAGAGCCGCAGTGGCTGCTGGACTGGCGGCTCAAGGCCTATCGCCACTGGCTCGAGATGCCGGAGCCGCACTGGGCGAAGCTGCGCATCGCGCCGATCGACTATCAGGCTGCCACCTACTACGCCGCGCCCAAGCGGCAGAACGCGCCCAAATCGCTCGACGAGGTCGATCCCGAGCTGCTCAGGACCTATGAGAAGCTCGGCATTCCCTTGAGCGAGCGCGCGGCGCTCGCCGGCGTCGCGGTCGACGCGGTGTTCGACAGCGTCTCGGTCGCCACCACCTTCAAGGCCAAGCTCGGCGAGCTCGGCATCATCTTCTGCTCCTTCGGCGAGGCGGTGCGCGAGCATGGCGACCTCGTGCGCAAATATCTGGGCTCGGTCGTGCCGCAAGGCGACAATTTCTTCGCCGCGCTCAATTCCGCGGTGTTCAGCGACGGCTCCTTCGTCTATGTGCCGGAGGGTGTGCGCTGTCCGATGGAGCTGTCGACCTATTTCCGCATCAACGCCGCGAAGACCGGCCAGTTCGAGCGCACGCTGATCGTGGCCGACAAGGGCAGCTATGTCAGCTACCTCGAGGGCTGCACCGCGCCGCAGCGCGACGAGAACCAACTCCATGCCGCCGTGGTCGAGCTGGTGGCGCTCGAAGGCGCCGAGATCAAGTACTCGACGGTGCAGAACTGGTATCCCGGCGACGCCGAGGGCAGAGGCGGGATCTACAACTTCGTCACCAAGCGCGGCGCCTGCCGCGGATCGTCCTCGAAGATTTCCTGGACCCAGGTCGAGACCGGCTCGGCCATCACCTGGAAGTATCCGAGCTGCATCCTCGAGGGCGACAATTCCGTGGGCGAGTTCTACTCGGTCGCCATTACCAACAATTTGCAGCAGGCCGATACCGGCACCAAGATGATCCATATCGGCCGCAACACGCGCTCGACCATCGTCTCCAAGGGCATCTCGGCCGGGCGCGGGCAGAACACCTATCGCGGCCTCGTGCGCATCCAGCCCAAGGCCGAGAACGCGCGCAACTACACGCAATGCGACTCACTGCTGATCGGGCACAAATGCGGCGCGCATACCGTGCCTTATATCGAGGTGCGCAACCCCTCGGCCCGCGTCGAGCACGAAGCGACCACGTCGAAGATCGACGAGGACCAGATGTTCTACTGCCGGCAGCGCGGGCTGAAGCAGGAAGATGCGCTGTCGCTCATCGTCAACGGCTTCTGCAAGGAAGTGCTGAAGGAGTTGCCGATGGAGTTCGCGGTCGAAGCGCAGAAGCTGCTCGCGGTCAGCCTCGAAGGCAGTGTCGGCTGAGCGCGGCAAAACTCACGAGGGAATCGCCGGGTCTATGCTCGAGATAAAGAACTTGCATGCGCGCATCGCCGACGGGCGAGAGATCCTCAAGGGGATCGATCTCGTCGTGGCGCCGGGCGAGGTGCATGCGATCATGGGGCCCAATGGTTCCGGCAAGAGCACGCTCGCCGGCGTGCTGTCGGGCCGGCCGGGCTACGAGGTGACCGAGGGCACCGTCCTCTATCGCGGCCGCGACCTGCTGGCGCTCGACCCCGACGAGCGCGCGCGCGAGGGCGTGTTCCTCGCCTTCCAGTATCCGGTCGAGATCCCCGGCGTGAACAACATGTATTTCCTGCGCGCCGCGCTCAACTCGGTGCGTCGCGCGCGCGGCGAGCCGGAGCTGGACGCAGGCCAGTTCCTCAAGGCGGTGCGCGCCAAGCTCAAGCTCCTCGAGATCGGCGACGATCTGCTGCAGCGCGCCGTCAATGTCGGCTTCTCCGGCGGCGAGAAGAAGCGCAACGAGATCTTCCAGATGGCGATGTTGGAGCCCAAACTGGCCATTCTCGACGAGACCGACAGCGGGCTCGACATCGACGCGCTGCGCGTCGTCGCGCGCGGCATCAACAAGCTGCACGCGCCCGACCGCGCCATGGTGCTGATCACGCATTATCAGCGCCTCCTCGACTATATCGAGCCCGACCGCGTCCATGTACTGAGCCGCGGCCGGATCGTCAAATCCGGCGACAAGATGCTCGCCGTCGAGCTCGAGAAGCACGGCTATGCCGCTTTCGAGGCGGCCTGAGGCGGCTCGGCGATGATCGCCACGAACGAAACCCAGCCCTATATCGATGTCTTCCGCGCGGGCCCGCGCGCCGGCGAGCCCGAGCGGATCGCCGCCCAGCGCGCAGCGGCCTTGGCGCGGTTCGGCGCGTTGGGCTTTCCGACGCGCCGGCAGGAGGCGTGGCGCTACACCAATCTGCGCGCGCTGGAACGCCGGATCTATCCGCCGTCGGGCGGCGCCACTGCGCCCGCATCTTCGCTCGAGGCGCTGCGGCTCCTCGAGCCCGCGCATCGCTTCGTACTGGTCAATGGCCGGTTTGCGCCGGAGCTCTCCGGTGCCTCGGCGCTGCCCGAAGGCGCCTGGATCAAATCGACGGCGCAGACGCTGGCGGAGCGGCCGTCCTTGCCGGTGCTCGACGCCGGCGATACAGA
>JASHRZ010000608.1 GCA_030037055.1 Alphaproteobacteria bacterium | reverse complement strand
CGACGGCGCTATTTCAAGCTGGCGTAGAAATTCACCAGCGCGTCGATGCTCGCCGCGTCCAGCCTGTCGATTGCCGGCTTCATCTTTGGGTCGCCCTTGCGTGCATCGGATTTGAATGCCGCGAGCTGCTCTTTCACATAGGCAGTCCACTGGCCCGCGAGGATCCCGGCATCGTCGTCGGGCACGCTGCCGTTGTTGGAATGGCATTTCTCGCAGTTCTGCTGATGGAGCTGCTGGCCCTTCGCGGCCAGCGCCGCATCGGCGGCCTGCGAGGCGCGCACAAATTTCTGCTTCGCCAGATAGTCGGCGACCGCCTTGATGTCGCCGTCGCCGAGGTCCTTGACGACCTCGCACATGTCGGTCTTCGTCCCCTTCTTGTCGCCGGCCTTCACCTCGGTTGCCGGACACGGCCGTTCCTTCTTCTTGTAGGCGCTCATTTGCGCGGCGAGGTAGGTCGCCGACATGCCGCCGATGACTGGATCGTTCGGATCGGTGCTAGCGCCGTCCTTGCCGTGACAATTGGCACAGGTCGCCAAGAGGGTGTTGACGTCGGCCGCGCTTGTGCCGGACATCGGCGCGAGGCAGAGGACCGTTGCTGCTGTGATTAGCCCGAGCTTGGTCAGGTTGCGTGTCATTGTCCGTTCTCCCGATGCCATCGACCGCCGCCGAAGGAATGCCGCGTCCGTCCCCGCGCCGCCGGCGGCCTACCAGGCGGGGCTTCCATCGCCACTGGCCGTTGAGAGAGGAAACCGCCGAGCCAGCTCGTCAAGGGACCTGCGTCCGCGGCTCGCACCAGCGACGCCGGCAGTGTCGGTTAGGCTCGGCCGCGGCGGTAGTACCACCAGACGTGCGCGGCATAAGACCAGGGACGTCATGCAAAATCTCGCTCGTCCCAGCTCCCGGCGATGGCGTCCTGCCGGCCGATGCGGAGATCGAGGACCCGCAGCTCTTCCATAGCGGCGGCGAGCTTGGCGACGCCGGCGGCGATCTGCGCCTCGTCCATGCGAGCGTAGCCGAGGCACAGCGTCCGCCCGCGCTCGCTGCCGGGAGCGGCAATCTCGTCATCGGCGACGTCGAGACGGACGCCGCGCGACCAGGCGTGGCGCTGCACCGCGGCCGCGGCGGGAAAATCGGTCGGCAGCGACCATCGGATGTGATCGGCCGCCGGCGACAAATCGAGCCTCGGCGCTTCGAAATGCCGGCGCAAGGCCTCGGTTAGGGCGGCGCGACGGGCCAGATAGGTCTTGTTGACGCGCCTCAAGTGGCGGGCATAGCCGCCCTCCTCGATGAACCGCGCCAGCGCCATCTGCTCAAGCCATGAGCGGCCATCTTCGAACGACGCCCTCAGCGCCGTCGCCGGCTCGACCAGATCGCGCGGCATGACCATGTAGCCCAGGCGGGCGCCGCGGCCGAGGGTCGGGGAGAAGGCGGCAAGCCGGATCATCCGGCCCGGCTGGTTGCCGCTCGTCGCCGCCAGCGGCGAGGTTCCGTGATCGGCGCCCTCGTCCTCGACCAAGGCGACACCGGTACGGCAGGCCCAATCGAGTATCAGCTCCTGGCGCTTCCACAAGGAAAGACGCGCCTGCGCCGCCCCATGATGCGGCGGGGCGAGCCAGATCAGCGCGACGCGTTGGCGGCTGGCCTCCAGCGAGCGCAGGACAAGCGCCACGTCATCGGCCGGCAGCGGCAGAACGCGCGCGCCGACGCCGGCGAACACCGCGGCGGCGCTGCGCGGGAAGGGCGTGTCGACAAGCGCGATCTTGCCGCGATCCAGCAGCAGGCGGGCGAGGATTTGTTGCGCCTGCGGCCGGCCCGACACGATGACGACCTGCTCGGCGGCGGCGAGGACGCCGCGCTCGGCGGCGAGCCAGCGGGCGACGGCGCCGCGCAAGCGCTCGAGTCCGGCGGGATGATCGCACTCCTGGTCGCTTTCGCCCTGCCGCAGTACGCGCGACAGCAGGCCGCGCCAGGCTTTGACCGGGAAGAGGCGCTCGTCGCCGCCGCCGCTGCGGAAGTCGAAGCTCGCCGCCGCAGCCGCATCGTCCTCGCGTGGCGGTGTTTCCGGCGGCCGGCGGTCGTCGCCGGAAGAAGCGGCGACGGCGAGCCGTGACGCGGCGCAGGGCGGATGGGCGCTGACGAAAGTGCCCACCGCCGGCTCGGTTTGAAGATAGCCCTCGGCGACCAATTCATCATAGACAAGCAAAACCGTGGTGCGCGAGACTGAGAGCTCCTTGGCCAGCTCGCGCGTCGCCGGCATGCGAGTCAGCGGCGCCAGGCGGCCGGAATGGATCAGCTCCTGAAGCTGCTCGAAGAGCTGCGTCTGCAACGGCTTCTTAAGCGAACGATCGGGAGGAACCAGCATCATGGCACCAGCTCGCGCCTTCCTTGCCAACGCAGCATGGTGCAACGCAGCAAAGCGGCGTTGATCTGGGTCAAGCCGGCGGGGCACATGGCGCAACCCAGCCTATCCGGCCGCGCGCAGCTCGCCGCGGTGCCAGACCGCGACGAGGGCGGCGACGAGGGTGTCCATCGCAGCGTCGTCATGAGAAGGGGTCGGCGTGATGCGCAGCCGCTCGGAGCCGCGCGGCACGGTCGGGTAGTTGATGGGCTGGATGTAGATGCCGTGCTCGCCGAGCAGCAGGTCGCAGATGCGCTTGCAGCGAACGGGATCGCCGACCAGCACCGGTACGATGTGCGTCGAGGACGGCATCACCGGAAGACCAGCCTCGCCGAGCAGCCGCTTGAGCCGCGCCGTGCGCTCCTGGTGCCGCTGGCGCTCGACCCCCGCTCGCCATCAAGTGGCGTACGCTGGCGAGCGCGCCGGCGACGATCGAAGGCGGTAGCGAGGTGGTGAAGATGAAGCCGGCGGCGCTGCTGCGGATCGCGTCGACGAGCGCCGCTGAGCCCGCGACATAGCCGCCCATGAGCCCGAAGGCCTTGGCGAGCGTGCCCTGGACGACGTCGACCCGCTCCATGACCCCGTCGCGTTCGGCGATGCCGGCGCCGCGCGCGCCGTACAAACCGACGGCATGGACCTCGTCGAGATAGGTCATCGCGCCATAGCGCTCGGCGAGGCCGCAGATGGCGGCGATGGGTGCCACGTCGCCGTCCATGGAATAAACCGACTCGAAGGCGATGAGCTTGGGCGCCGCCGGGTCGGCCGCGCGAAGCAGCGCCTCGAGATGCGCGAGATCGTTGTGGCGGAAGATGCGCCGCGCTGCGCCGCTCTGGCGAACCCCCGCGATTATCGAGGCGTGGTTGTTGGCGTCGGAGAAGACGATGCAGCTCGGCAGCAGCTTGGCGATAGTGCTGAGGCAGGCCTCGTTGGCGACATAGCCCGAAGTGAAGAGCAGCGCTGACGGCTTGCGGTGCAGCGCCGCCAGCTCGCCTTCGAGCAGCACGTGCAGATGCGTCGTTCCTGAAATGTTGCGCGTGCCGCCGGAGCCTGCGCCGAAATTCAGCGCGGCTGAGGTGATGGCCTCGAGCACGACCGGATGCTGGCCCATGCCGAGATAGTCGTTGGAGCACCAAACGGTGACGGGTCTGCTGCCCTCGGCGCCGCGATAGGTGGCGTTGGGATAATCGCCGGCGCGGCGCGCGAGATCGGCGAAGACGCGATAGCGCCCCTCTGCCTTGATCTGCGCCACCGCTTCGCGAAAGCGCCGTTCGTAATCGATCATCGCAGCGTCCCCCGCCCGAGGAAGAGATAGCGACGCAGCAGATCATGGACCCATATTGTCAGAATTGATCAAGATCAAAAAGATACTTCATACCTCAGCATGAGGACCGCGCCAGAGGGTGCGGGGAGTTGATTTGGATCAAGGAACGCGATTTCCTTGATGGCATGTTCGGATGCAGCGGGAACATTCAGGAGTGGAGCCGGCGATGAGGAAGCAGCATGTTGCCTTGGCGGCCGCGGCCTTGGTCGGCCTGACCGCGATCAGCGCCAATGTCACGATGCCCTCGCGCTTAGCCTGCGCTGCGGAGGCCGTCATCAGCTACGCGGAGGATGTTGCGCCGATCTTCAGGGGGAGATGCGTGTCCTGTCACGCGCCGGGCGGGCAGGGATATGAAGCGAGCGGCTTGGACCTGACGAGCTATGCAGGGCTGATGAAGGGCACCAGATACGGCCCCATGATCGTGCCCGGCGATCCGGAGGTCAGCAACCTGATGCGGCTGCTGGATTGGCGTGCCAGCGCCGAGCTGCGGATGCCCCACGGCAAGAAGAAGCTTTCCGTCTGCGATCGCGACGCCATCCGCGCCTGGATCCGTCAAGGCGCGAAGGACAATTGACCCGGCATGAGGCGGCACGCCTCATGCCGATGGGTTTGCGCGCGATCGACCTGCTGCGTGCACCGATTGAAAATTCTGCTTAGTTTTTCGCGCGCGGATGCGCCTTGTCATAGACGGCGATGAGACGGGCGGCGTCGATTGCGGTGTAGCGCTGCGTCGTCGTCAGGCTGGCATGGCCGAGCAGCTCCTGGATGGCGCGCAGATCGCCGCCGGCTTCCAGCAGATGAGTGGCGAAGCTATGGCGGAGCGCGTGCGGCGTCGCTTTCTCGGCCAGGCCGAGCTGCGCGCGCAGCGCCTGCATCCTCCGCTGCACCAGCCGCGGATGAAGCGCGCCGCCGCGCGCGCCGACGAAGAGCGCATCTTCCGGCGCAAGGCGATAGGGACAATGGGCGACATAGGCCGCGACCGCCTCGGCCACCGCCGGCAGCACCGGCACATGGCGCGTCTTGCCGCCTTTGCCGGCGACGGCGAGCGTGCCCGGCGCGAGCGGTGCTGAGCGCCGCGTCAATCCCAGGGCCTCACCGAGCCTCAATCCGCAGCCGTAAAGCAAGACGAAGATCGCCGCATCGCGCTTGCCGATCCAGCGCTCGGGCGCCCGCTGCGCGTCGGCCAGCACCGCGTCGGCATCCTCGGCCGACAGCGCCTTCGGCACCGAGCGCGGCAGCTTCGGCGTCCGCACCGCGGCGAGCGCGGCGTTGCGCACCAGGCCACGCCGGTCGAGAAAGCGGAAGAAGCCGCGCAGCACCGAGAGCGCGCGCGCGGTCGAGCTGCGCTGCAGCGCGTTGGCGGCGCGGGCGGCGAGGTATGCCCGGAAATCGGCCGGGCTCAGCGCGTCGAGCTCGGCGAGGCCGGGCAGCGCACCGCGATGGACGACGAGGAAGTCGAGAAATGCGGCGAGGTCGCCGCCATAGGCGGCGAGCGTGTGCGGCGAGGCGCGGCGCTCATCGCCGAGCCAGCATTGCCAGCGATGGATCGCGTCGGCGAGGTCGGGAGATGCTGCAAAGCGGGCGAGCGGCAGCGGCGCCGGGCCGCGGCTCGGCCTCACGCCGGAAGGTCGAGCCAGGCGGCGATGGTGATGCCGAGCGCGCGCGCGAGAAAGCCCAGCAGCTCGGTGCCCTGGCCGCCATGGAACTTGCCGGGCCGGCGCATGCCGATGCAGAGCAGTCCCGCCGGCGCCGCCGCGCTCACCGAAAGCCGCAGCAGCGCCGCCGAGCGCACCAGCCCGGCGCCGTCGCCGAACAGCATGGGATCGCCCTCGGCGTCGCTCGCCAGCACCACGTCGCGGTCGACGCCGAGCACGGCGTCGACCGTGCCGGGATCGAGAATCTGCACGCCTTGATGGCTGAGGCGCGGCCGCTGCGGCCCTGAGGATTCGACCGCGATGGTCACGACGTCGGCGTCGAGCAGCACCGCGAGATCGGTGGTGACGATCTGGATGAGCTGCTCGAAGCTGCTGGCGGCGAGCAGCGCCAGCACCGCCGAATGGACGCGGGCCTGGCTCGCGAGATTGGCGCGGCTGGTGCCGACCAGCACACGGTGCTGGCTCTTCAGCCGCGCGATCTCGGCGCGCTGATGCTGCAGCATGAAATGCTGCATGTCGACGATGCGCTCGCCGCGCTGCTGGCTCGGCGGCGTCAGGACCTGCAGCAGCTCGCTGTGCTCGAGGAGAAAGTCCGGATGCTGGCGCAGATATGCCGCGACCTCGGCAGCGCCGACGCCGCCGCTGGCGCGGAGCGCCGCCCGGGCCGGCTCGGCAGGGGTGGTGTTGTCCTTCGGACGATCCAAAACACGCCCCTTCCTATTCCGCCGCGGCCTTGGTTTCGCCGAGGATCGACTGGCCGGTCTTCGCCCAGTCGGCGAGGAAGGCGGCGAGGCCCTTGTCGGTAAGCGGATGCTGGAACATCTGGCGCAGCACGCTGGGCGGCAGCGTCCCGACATGCGCGCCGAGCTTCGCCGCCTCGACGACGTGGATGGGATGGCGGATTGAGGCGACCAGCACCTCGGTCTTGAGACCGGGATAATTGCGGTAGATCTGGACGATGTCGCGGATGAGGCTCATCCCGTCGGTGCCGACATCATCGAGGCGGCCGACGAAGGGCGAAACGAAGCTCGCCCCGGCCTTCGCCGCGAGCAGCGCCTGCGCCGCGGAAAAGCACAAGGTGACGTTGACCATGGTGCCTTCATTGGCGAGAGCGCGGCAGGTCTTGAGCCCGTCGGGGGTCAGCGGCACCTTAATCGCGACGTTGCGCGCGAGCTTGGCGAGCTTGCGCCCTTCGGCGAGCATCATGGCATGCTCGGTCGCCGTCACCTCGGCGCTTACCGGTCCCGGCACCAAGGCGCAGATCTCGCGGACCACCTCGAGGAAGTCGCGCCCGGTCTTCGCCACCAGCGACGGGTTGGTGGTGACGCCGTCGACAAGGCCCGTCGCGGCGAGGTCGCGGATCTCCGCGAGATCGGCGGTGTCGATGAAGAATTTCATTCCGGTCGAATCCCCTTTGCCCCCTTGCCTCAGCTGGCACGCCGAGCGCTTTCGCATTAAGAGTGTAGCCCATGCAGGACCGCCACGCCAGTTCCCGCGCGGCCCTTAACCATGCCGCAGCGTGCGACGAGCCGCGCGCGCGCGTGCTGCTGCCCTTGCCGCTCTCGGGCGCTTACGACTATCTCGCGCCGCGGGAACTGGCGCTGAAACCCGGCGATTTCGTTACGGCACCGCTGGGCGGCAAAGAGATTGCCGGCGTCGTCTGGGGCGATGCCACCGGCGAGGTCGCGGCGGCAAAACTCAAGCGCATCGTCGCGCGGCTCGACGCGCCGCCGATGCCGGAGCCGCTGCGCCGGCTGATCGACTGGGTCTCGGCCTACACGCTCGCGCCGCCGGGCGCGGTGCTGCGCATGGCGATGAGCGTGAGCGACGCGCTCTCCCCGAGCCGTGCGATCGCCGGCTATGCGCTGAGCGCGCGCGGTCGCGGCGCGCTCGCGGCGGAGCGCGCGCTGTCTCCGGCGCGCAAACGCGTGCTC
>JASHRZ010000607.1 GCA_030037055.1 Alphaproteobacteria bacterium | reverse complement strand
GCGTCAGCACGCGCTCGATCGCGCCGGTCTCGCCCTGCCAACGATAGCAGAGCTGCACCTCGACCGTGCCGAGCGGCCATTGCTTGCGCTCGGCATACATGCGCAAGGTGATGGCGGTGCAGGCGCCGAGGCTCGACAGCAGCAGGCCGAAAGGCGAGGGACCGGCGTCGTCGCCGCCGGCGTCGCGGGGCTCGTCGGCGACCAGCGCGTGCGCACCGATGCGGATGTCGGCGGCATAGCGCGTCTTGCCCATCCTCACCGTCGCGCGGGCGACGACGCCTGCCTCCTCGCTCATGGCTTTTCCGCCTTCGACCAGTCGGCGATGCGCTTGGCCGCGCCTGTCAGCTCGAGGATGTGCATGCCGTTATTGGCGCGGTCGACGATATAGATGTAGCCGCGGTCGTCGACCTCGACATTGTTGGTCTGGATCACCTTGGCGCAATGCTCCTTGCCGTCGATCTTGGCGCAGCGCGGATCGCCCCGCGGCGTCACCGCCGGGACGTAATGGCCCGCCTCGCGGGGGTGATAGGGGTCGCGGATGTCGACGACGCGCAGGCCGGCATTGAAATGGGCGAAGAACATGAGCCGCTTGTAATAGACAGGCGTCATGCTCTCGTTCGAGGAATGGGTGCCGAAGCGGCCGCCGCGCGCGCAGAAATTGCCGCTCTCTTCCGCCACCGTCCAGCTCGACACCACCATCGGCCGCGCTTCGCTGGTGACGTCGACGAACCACGCCATCTGGCGCGGCTCCTGGCATTCGTTGGCGATCGCCTCGTCGGTGACGACGACGAAGTCGCGCTGGGGCTGCTGGTCATGGGCGAATTCGGCGATGGGCATGCCCAGCACCGGAAAGGCGGTGTGCGCGCCGTTGAAGGCGGAAAGGTCGAGCCGCCCCACCTGCGGATAGAGCAGGTTCGCCGGGGTCGGCTCCTTCGGTCCGTTCAGCAGCTTCTCGCGGTCGACGATCTGCAGGATGCCGTTCTTGTCGGTGCCGTAACCGAAATAGACCCGATTGCCCTGGGGCCCGGTGGAGATCGGCCCGTGCAGCTCCGTCGGCACCGGCGTCACGCTCGAACCCGGCTCCTGACCGGGGAGGCCGAAATTGCGGATGAGCACGGGATGCTCGGGATTGCCGAGGTCGTAGACCTGCGTCATGCGTCGGACGCGCCAGCCCGGCGCGCCGGAGACGAGATAGGCGATGCCGGTGTCGCATTCCCACCAGTTCTTGTGTGTGCCGTCGATCCCTTCGATGCGCGCCAGCAGCTCGGGCTTGGCCGGGCTGGTCACGTCCCAGATCTCATGCGCCGAATTGCCGAAGGTGCGCAGCATGTAAGTCTTCTTGGCATCGGCATGCGGCAGCGTCTTGCCGTCGCAGACCCGGACCATCTGCGCGCCGCCCTGCTCGTAAAGTCCGGGCTCGCCGGGGATGTGGTAGAGGTATTTGGGACGGCGCGGGTCGGTGACGTCGATGATCGAGGTGCCATTGTCCTCGCGCTTGCCGGTAAGCGGATTGAGCGGCTTCGGCGCCGCGTCGGTGCCGCCGTGATGGCCGATATAGGCGATCCAGTTCCCGTTCTGCTGGTGGATCGTCGGTTGATAGGCGCTGCGCCCCTGCAGGTCGCTATAGCCGACCAGCTTGACCTGGTCGGCGTCGGGCTTGGTCTGTGCCAGCGCCGCGCCGCTCGCCGCGGCGACGAGCGCCGCCGCGCAGAAAATGCTTTTCCTCATGCTGCTCGCTTCCCCCGGCTATCTTGGGCAGCTTACCCCTCACCCGTAGCTCTTCGCCATCCCCTCGGCCGGATCGGCGAACGCGCCGTAGGGCGGAATGGGATAGCGCAGGCCGGCCCTCGACAGGCCCTTCAGCCCCTCCAGCGCGCGCGCGAGATCCTGCGGCGGCAGCGCCATCAGCATCTCGTCATCGGCGACGCCGCCATAGCGGCGCTCGGCATAGCATGGAATGGAGAGGCTGACCTCGCGCCTCTTCAGCGCATGGCCCCAGCTGTCGGCACAGGCGCTCTCGCCGGTAATGGAGAAGTGGTAACGCTTGTAGTTTTTCCATTGCAGCCCGTTGACGAACAGGATCATCTGCCCGGGCGTGCCGTAGAACAGCACGATGTCCGGCGGGTCGAGCCGCGCCGCGCGCAGCGGCGAGGCCACCAGCGCGTGGTAGCGGCCGGAGGGCACCCGCGGCATCTGCTGCTGATGCGCGCGCGCCGCCTCCTGGTTCTCGAACCAGACCCCGGTCATGCGCGTGCCCGAGAGAAAATCCTCGCCCGGCGCGTTGAGGCCGATGATGCCGCCGCAATTGCTGTTAGGCCGGAGATTGTCGTGGACGATGCCGAGGGTGAAGCCGGCGACGCGCGCCTGCGTCACCAGCTGGCAGGTGCTGAACGCTGCGCCCGGCTTGGGCCGGCGCAGTCCGGGAATGCGGTCGAGCGCCGTCACGTCCTCGTAGAGCTTCATGCCGATCGGCAGCGTCCTGAGGCGCAGCAGCTCCGTCAGATCCTGACCCAGCTGACGCAATGCTTCGGCGCCAGGAATTGGTGCGTCGGTCATGGCGGTCCTCCCTCGCCGTCCAGCATCCGCCCGGCGGGCGCGCTGTCAACCGCCGCGCGCGGGCCTGCGCACATGCTCCGGCCGGAAGCCCATGCCGATGAGCCGCGCCGGGAGGCGTCGCAGCATGGGAAGCAGCGCAGCGGCCGCAGCGCCAACGGCAGGCGAAGCGCGCCGCCGCCGGCGATTACGCGCGAAATGACGCGGTTCTGGATCAGCAGCTGCACGCTTTGCGTCAGCCGCGTCGGCAGCTCTCGGCGCCGCTGCACGGCGGCGAGCGGCGCCTCCGACACCGCGCCGTCGCGTTCCAGTGCGGCTTTCAGGATGTTGGCTGGGGCGACGGCGTCCTGGATGGCGAGGTTGATGCCGACACTGCCGATCGGCGACATGGCATGGGCGGCATCGCCGATGCAGAGCAGGCCCGGCCGGTACCAGCGCTCGAGCCGGTCGACCGCGACGGTGAGCAGCTCCATGTCATCCCAGATCCCGATCTCGCCGAGCCGTCGGCGAATGCCGGGACGAGCGCCTTCGGCTCGGCGCCGAAGCTCTCGATGCCGCGCGCACAGCGCGTCGAAGCCGCCTTTTGGGGTGAGAAAGGCGCATTGCCAGTAATCGCCGCGGTCAAGCAGGACCATCATGCGGCCGCCCTCGGCGCGGCCGAGGCTTTGCCGGGGATCGCCCGGGCGCCGCGACAGCCTGAGCCACAGGACGTCCATCGGCGCGCCGAGATCGATGCCGGCGAGCCCCGCCTCGCGTCGCACCATCGAATGGCGGCCGTCGCAGCCGATGACGAGATCGGCGCGGATCGCAAGCGCGCCCTTTGGTGTCCGGGGGGCGACCCGCGACGCGCCCGCCGTTTTGGATGAGCCCGGTCGCCTCGCTCTCCATCAGCAGGCAGAAGGTTGGATAGCCTTTGGCCTGCGCGGCGAGGAAGTCGACAAAATCCCATTGCGGCATGAAGGCGATGAACTTGCAGCGCGTCGGCAGATGCGAGAAATCCGCCACCGTCACCGCCTCGGCGCCGATCTGCGCGCCGATTTGGCGCAACTCGTCATCGGGGAAATCCCCGAGCAGGCCCAGCTCATGCGTCACTTCGAGCGTCGAGGGGTGGATGATGTCGCCGCGGAAGTCGCGCGGGAAGTCGGCATGTTTCTCCATTATCGTGACGTCGATGCCGACGCGCCAGCAGCAGCCCCAGCATCATCCGCGCCGGTCCGCCCCCGACGATGCAGCAGCGCGTGCGCAGCTCTTCCACGGCTCCGCTCCCCGCACGGCATCGATCCTAGCTCATCGCGGGTCGCAGCAGCACGGCGTCTCGAAGGACGCAACATCCTGCTGCAGCGCGGTGACCCCCGCCGCCAGTGCGGCGACACGCAGTCACGGAAGGCACGAAGAATATCGGACTCCCTCGGCCGCCCTGCGTTCATCTTCGTGTTCTCGGATGCATGTTATCCACTTCACATGATTGTTACGCTGAATCCGCTTGCATCCTGGCGCGG
>JASHRZ010000606.1 GCA_030037055.1 Alphaproteobacteria bacterium | reverse complement strand
CCCGCAGGTTGCCGCCCAGAATGTCGATGGCGAAGCCGAAGGTGGTGCGGCGCATCACCACTTGGGCGATGACACAGGCGACCATCCCGAAAGCGAGGCCCCAATGCACGCTCGTGCCGGGAATGCGCCCGATCATGAAGCCGGGCGCGATCGCCCAGCTCGTCGGCTTGAGGGCGACCGCAAAGTCGCGAATCGGGCCAGAGACGAGATGGTTGAGGAGGGCGATCGCGAGATAGTTGAAAAGCAATGTCGAGATCGTTTCGTTCACGCCGCGAAACTGACGCAGCGCCGCCGGCAGCGCGATCCAGGCGGCTCCCGCTGCGGCGCTGGCGGCCAGAAGGAGCGGCACCGCCAGCGCCGGCGGCGCTCCGGCGAGCGCCACGCCGGCGAGCACGGCGGCAATGCCGCCGATCACCAACGCGCCCTCGCCGCCGATCACCAGCAGACCCGCGCGCGCCGGGATCGCGGTGCAAAGCGCCGTCAACATGAGCGGCGCCGCCTGGGTGACGGTCGTCTCGATCGAGAACCGCGTCCCGAAGGCCCCGAGATAGAGGGTGCGGTAGACCCCAAGCGCATCGAGGCCGTTCAACGCGACAAACAGGCCGAAGAGCAACAAGGCAACCAGCACGGCGGCGATGGTGATCACCGCCGCTTCGAGGGCTTCCCAAAGTGCGATAGGGCTCACCGCGAAGCACCGTCCCCGGCGGCTATTCCTTCGTCAGGCCGGTTTTGCCGATGGTCCCCTCGACCAGGAATTTGACGCTGGTCTTGAACTGGCTGTCGTCGTTGGCGATGACCTGTCCTTCCTTCAGCACGACATTCCCTTCATTGTCCTTGAGCGGGCCCTTGTAGAGCTGCAGCGTGTCGTCGATGAATCCTTGCCGCGCCTTGAGCACCGCGGCCCGAACCTCTGTCGGCACCTTCTTTCCGAAGGGGCTGATCGCCACCATGTTTTGCTTGAACCCGCCGAGCAGCAGATTGGGATAGGAGGAGCCCGCCTCCCATGCCTTGACGAAGTCTGCGCCCTTCGCCCAATTCCATTCGGCTCCGGTGAGATAGCCGTTGGGCGCCAGCGCGCTAAGATCGGTGTGATAGCCGCAGCTCAGGATACCGCGCCGCTCTGCGGTCTCGATCGAGACCTTGGGGCTGTCGGAATCCGAGATGATGACATCGATGCCTTGGTCGACGAGGCTGTTCACCGCCTCGGCGTCCTTGACCGGGTTGTTCCAGTCGCCGGTGATGATGAGATGGGTGGTGACTTTCGCATTGACCGACCGGGCGCCCAGGGCGAAGCCGTTGCAGTTGTTGAAGATGAAGTAGAGAGGCTTCGGGCCGACAAAGCCGATCTTGCCGCTCTTGGTCATCATCCCGGCGGCAATGCCGCAGAGATAATGCGGCTCTTCCATGTAGCCGCGATAGCTGATGACATTCTTGGCATCGCCCTGCTTCCACAATCCGCCCGCATGGACGAACAGCACATTGGTATACTTCGGTGCAAGCTCCTGGATGAAGGGCCAATAGCCGAAGGATGTCGGGAACAGCACCGTGGCGCCGTCGAGTTGGATCATGCTCTCCATCGCCCGCGCGGCATCGGCGGTCTCGGGGACGTTCTCCTGCTCGACCAGCTTGGCACCGGTCGTCGCGGCGATCTTTTGCGCCGCCACGGCGTGCGCCTGGTTCCAGCCGAAATCATGCTTGCTACCCTCGTAGAGGAAACCGACGGTGAGCGTCGCCGCCCTGGCCGGTCGCTGCGGCAAAACCGCCGCCAGTCCCGCGGCGAGCAGGAGATTGCCCGAGGCCGCCAGTGCCCGGCGCCGTGAGAGATGCGTATGCTTGCTCATGGTCCGTCCTCCCTTGTCTCTTGCAGCCTTGTCGCCGCCGAACCCGGCTCGGCGATGTCGAGCGCGTTTGCCAGCGCTTTCAATGCGGCGACGAAACAGCCCATGGCAACGCGCACGATGCCGGCACCGATCTGGCCTACTCCGGCCGTGCGGTGCGCGATGCCGGTAGTGAGCACCGGGCGGATGCCGCTATCCACCACACGGCGCACGTCGATTCCCGTGGGCGCCCCGGCGAAATCGAGCGCCGACAGCGACAGCGCCGGATTCTTCGCCAGGGTGATCTCGTACATCTCGCGCGAATAGGCTGTCGCTTCCTCGGGCGTCCCCCCGACGAGCTGAACGAGCGCCGGCGCCGCCGCCAGCGAGAAGCCGCCGAATCCCGCGGTCTCGATGATGGCGCTGTCGCCGAGATCGCTATTGGCGTCCGCCTGGGTGAAGCCCGGAAAGAACAGACCCACCGGCGGCTCGGCCGGAGCCTCGAACCATCGCGGGCCGAGACCGCTCACCCTTATGCCGACGCTGACGCCGTTGCGCGCGATGGCGGTGACGAGGCTGCTCTCGGCAACGTCATGGGCGGCGTCCATGGTCGCCTTGCTCGCCGCCATCGACAGGTTGAGGAAGAATTGCGAATTGTCGCCGATGAACCGCAACGTCTCGGTGACGAAGCGCGTATCGATGCCGCTCGTCACCAGCGGCACGGCGATGGCGTTGAGAAAGAGCAGGGTCGCCGCGCTGTTGCGGCTGTGCACCTCGTCGCCCATGAGCAGCGCCTGGGACTGGATGGATCTGAGCGACAGGCCGCCTTCGATGCGGGCGAGCGCCGCCTTGAGGCTTGGCGCCAGCACCGTCTCAATCCTTTTGAGCCGCGCGATGACCGTGGCGTCGTTGGCGCCAAAGCGCAGCACCCTGCCGATGCCTTCGTTCAGCGTGGCGTAGGCGAAATTGCCGCGATGGGCGTTGCTGACGACGAAGACCGGCATCGAAGGCGAGATGATCCCGGCCATCGGCCCCACCGCGCGCTGATGGTGGCAGGGTATGAAGTCGATCCCGCCGCCTGCGAGCAACTGCTCGGCCTTTTCCGGCGTCTCGGCCCAACCTTCATAGAGCACGGCGCCGACGGCCGCGCCGCGCATTGGTCCGCACATGGATTGCCAATCGATGGGCGCGCCCGCGTGGAAGAGGGTCCGGCCCATCTCCGGCCACACCTTGCGCGCGTGCAGCGCGACATCGACGAGCATGGGCTTCGCCGCGAGCAGGCGTCGCAGCGCTTCCTGGTTGGCGCGATCGATGCGCGAACCCGGGCAGTCGGCATCGTCTGCGTCGCCCGTCATCTCGGCGAGAAGCGCGGCGAGGCGCGGATCGCCGTCGCCGGGCGGCCGCCAGTCCACCCGCTCGATCGCCGCCCCGGCCTTGGCCACCGCGTCGGCGAAGGGATCGAGGCCGAGCGCAATCACGGCGAGTTTGTCTTTGATCAACGGCACGCTTCCTTACCTCGCTTCGATCCGCGCAGGCGCTGGATCATATTGAATTCATGGCACGATCGATGTCCCGGCCTTACCGTCGAGCGCATCGAGCGCATGGTCCAAGGATGTGATGGCGACACGGCCCCCGACCTCGTCCAGGTAGCGAATCGCCGCCTCGATCTTCGGCCCCATGCTTCCGTCCGGAAACTGGCCCGCCGCCAGCAGCGCCTCCGCCTCATCGCGCGTCAGCCGGTCGAGGAACCGCCGCGTCGGCTTGTCGAAATCGAGCGCGACGCGGTCGATGCCGGTCAGGATGATCAGCGTGGCGGCGCCGAGCCGCGCGGCCAGCACGGCGGTGGCGAGATCCTTGTCGATGACGGCGGCGACGCCGCGCCAACGGCCGTCTGGCCTGCGCACCACCGGGATACCGCCGCCGCCCACAGCGATCGGAATGACGTCGGCCTCGAGCAGGGCACGGATCGTGTCGATCTCGACGATCTCGCGCGGCTGCGGCGAGGGCACGACCCGACGATAGCCTCGACCGGAATCTTCGACATAGTCCCAGCCCGTCTCGCGCCGCAGCCGCGCTGCCGCTTCCGCGGTCTCGAAGCGGCCAATGGGTTTGCTCGGGTGGCCGAAGGCCGGGTCAGTGGCCGCTACTTCGACCTGAGTGATAACGCAGGCCACCTCCTTGCGGATGCCGTGGCGCACAAGCGCATTGGCGAGCGAATTCTGGATCATGTAGCCGATGCCGCCCTGGGAATGCGCGACGCAGACGTCCATCGGCATGGCTTGGAGCCGCGGCGCCGTCGCCGCCATTCGCTCCAGGATGTTGCCGATCACCGGGCCGTTGCCGTGGGTGAGCACCAGCTTGAGACCGCGCTCGATGAACGGGATGAGTTGCTCGCAGGTCTCGCCAATGATCTTGAACTGCTCCTCGGCGGTACCCTTGATGTTGGGCGGGTAGGTGGCGTTGCCGCCGATGGCGATCACCACCATGCGGCGGTCGAGCTTCGCCGATCGCGCGCCCTGCAGCTGGCGAGGCGCGCTGTTTTCCCGGCGGGTCGGCGGGGCGGCGCGCGCGATCATGGCCGGGCCTCCGCGGTGCGCTCAAGGCACAGAGCGGCGAGGCGCGCCGCCGCGGTGCTGCCTGGTGCCAACACGACATCGACCGCCCGCAATTCCGCCTCCTGGCGCGTTCGATCCTGGGGATCGTTTTCGGTCCCGCAAACCGCGGCGATGACCGTAAGCCGGCGTCCGGCGGCGGCGGCGATCGCCTTGGCTTCCGCGATCGCCGGCGCGAGCGCGCCGGCAGGGTTGGCATGCGCGCCAGTGCCAAGGACGATGTCGAGGACCACGACCGCGGTTTCCGGGTCTCGCGCCTCCTGCAGCAATCGTTCGATGCGCCCGGCGGGGTCAATCATCGGATGGGGCCGCCCGCGAGTGAATGCATCGTCGCCGAGATCGACCGCGGTATGCGCGCGGCTCCGGCGCGCATCGTCGAGTGCGAAACCGTCATCGAGCGCCGCATTGGAGTGGACCGCGAGTCCGGCGCGGCGCCACACCACCTGCGCTTCGAGAGCGTAGGTGCCGCCGGTGAAGAGACCGCGCAAATAGCGCTGGCCGCGCGCATGCCGTGCGGCTTCCCGCCGAGCCACTCTCGGGTCCTCGGCTTCCACCGCTGCTGGAACGCCGCCGGCGAGGCCGACAGCGGCGCGCGCCGCCGCTTCGAGGTCGCTGACCCGGCGGAGGGACCGCTCCCCGAAGCCGCCCTCTGCCCCCAGGAACAGCACGACAGCCGGCTTTCCGAGTTCGCGCAGCGCCGCGTCGATCAGAGCGGCGACAGAGGGGGCGGGCGGTTTCGCGATCACCACCACCACACTTGTCGCCGGGTCTTCGGCCAGAAGGCGCAGTGCGGCGCGGGTCGTGATGCCGCCAACCGCCTCGCTCAGATCACGCCCTCCAGTGCCAATCGCCTGCGAGATGCCTCCGCCGAGGCGATGGATCTGACAGGCGATCTCCTGAATGCCCGTGCCCGACGCTCCGACGATCGCGATCGGGCCCCGCCGTACCGCGTTGGCAAAGCCGAGCGGCACCTGGTTGATGATCGCCGTGCCGCAATCGGGACCCATGACGAGGAGGCTCTTGCGCTCGGCCAAGCGCTTCAAGCGCCGCTCGTCCGCCAGCGGCACGTTGTCGCTGAACAGGAACACGTTGAGGCCGGCACGCAGCGCCTTCATCGCTTCCGCCGCCGCATAGGGTCCGGGCACGGAGATCATGGCGAGGTTCGCGTCGGCGCGCCGCGACCGCGCAGCGGCGAGCGAGCGTGGCGCATGCGCCTGCCGAGCGCCTTGAGTGCGCGACGCCGTGTCGGACAACGCATCGTCGAGCGCGCGGTCGATCGTCTCGCGGCCCACCGACCCGTCGACCTCGATCGCGGCCACGAGATCGTCGGGCCGGCAAGCGGTCAGCTCTTGCTCGGGATATCCGGCGGCGAGCAGCATCTGCCGGTTCGCCCCGGTTCCCATAAGCAGCGTCGCCCGCCGCACTCCGGGAAGGGCAGCGAGCGTTTCCGACAGCCGCATCAGGGTGAGCGAATCCTTGTAAAGGCCAGGCCTCAGCAGTGCAAAAACCGGCATCGCGCGGACTCGCTTCCGTAGAGCCGTGACCAAGCAAAGCTATTCTTACCCTCGGCAACGGTCAATTACCTGCGCCCTTCGCGGCTCGGCGATTTCGGCCCAAAATATGTGGCATCCACCATCTGTCGGGGAGAGGGTGCGCAGCGCCGTACAGAGGCGGTCGCTGTCCCGCTTCATGCTCTCGACGCTTTTCAATCGATCTCGCCGCGCCCGATTGGCTGGCCTTTCGATGCGGCCGTGCGCGAGATGGTTCGTGCTGTCTCGCCCCGCCGCCACGGCCTTCTCCCTCCCGTCAATCGCCGGGAAGCCCCGCGAGCACGCCAAGGAGCCCGGCTAGCATGTCCCAACCGGAGGAATTCCCGATTCCCGCCAGCCGATGCGCGGCAACGCGGCCGGCTGCGTCATCCCCGCTCGCGAGCGCGTTGCAGAGCGCATGCAGCGCCTCGAAGCTCAGCCCCTCCGCGGCATCGGCGAGGAGGGCCGCGCTGATGCGGCTGGTCCGCTTCGCCGCCGCCCCGGCGATGGCAGCGCGCATGGCGGCCAAGAACGCGTTCGTGGCCGGGTCCGCTGCCGCCAATAGATGTGCGGCTAGAAGCGTGCCGCAAACGTAATCATCACCCGCCGGAGTGAGGCCCGGACCGAGACCGATGAGGGCGATCGCCGCCTTCCTCGCCGCATCCGGTTCGCCGGCACGCACAGCGCGGGACAGCGCCGCGGCGCCGCCGCGGGCTTCGGCCAGCGGAAAATCAGGCTCCTCGCCGCGGAGCAGTCTGCCCATGCCCCGCGGCGCCTCGCTTTGGGCCAGCGCACTGGTCAACGCTTGAGCGCGCGCCTCCAAGAACCGTCGCCCGCCGGCGAGCCGCGCCGGAAACGCCGGTCTTGCGACGGGCGCGTCGCCGGGTGCGAGATATCCTCCCGGCCAGTTGGCAGGCAAGGGCTCGGCGATGACCAGGGCGCGCGGATGAGGCAGTGTGCCGCCATGCATCGCCCAGACGATCTCGGAACCGGCCTCCAGATACCAGGCGTCGCCGACCTCTGCGAAAGCGGAGACCTGGCCGTTACTGGCCCGCAACGCCCCCCAGGCCTTGCAGCCGACCGCAACCACCCCACTAGGCTCGCCCATGTTCCGCACTCATTCCCGCAAGAAACGACGCCATCGAACCAGACCCATGGGAGCGATGGCAAGCGAGCCAATCCCGTGCCGCCAGATCGTTGACCCTCCGCGGCGCCCATAGGCAGCGTCGGACTCTAGCGTCGCTCGATCCCGGTGCCGCCCTTCGCCGGTCTCTCGAGCAATCCTGCGCAGTTCGATTTCGCCGACGGGATTACTGAGATTCTCGCCACCGACCTCTCGCGCATCGCAAAAGTGTCGTGATCGGCCTCTTCACGGTCGTCACCCGGACGGGCAAGAGCATCGACGCCAAACCGATCGGCACGGAACCGGACCGGATTATGTGCTCGAAGGCTCAGTGCAGCGTGGCGGCCGTGCGCGGGACACGCCGGGTGCGACGCGGTTTCGTGCGTCGCGGGACCGTGATCCTGAAAGTTACCCTATTTTAATTTTTCGAATTGAGTCTCGCGGCTCGGACACAAGCGAGCCGAGCGCCTGGATCCCTCTGCACCCGAAAAGAACGCGATAATTCAGGAGACCGCGTCGTGTTGGAACATAAGCCCCAGTCCGTCAGCGCCGGCTTGTCCATCAGATCTTTCATGACGAGGTTCAGAATCGGCACGCGCGTCTTCGCCGGTTTTATCCTTGTTCTCCTCTTGTTGGGCGTCGTTGCGCTCATAGGCACGCTCGGCTTGAACGGCGCTGGAGACAGCTTTTACAGCTTCGCGCGAATCAGCGACAGCACGATGCACGTGCTGGGGATGGACCGCAATATTGCGGAGCTGCGTCGTAACGTCGAGCTTTATAGCGCCAACCGCGAGGACGCGGCGCTTGGCCGCGTGGAGCAGCTCAAAGCGGAACTGGAGAACGATCTCGCCGAGGCGGAGAAGGGCGCTGCGTCCGCCGAAAGCCGCCAGATGCTCGGCGGAATGAAGGGGCTTTACCGCGATTACACCGGCCAATTCGAGAAAGTCGTGGCGCTTCGCGCAAAACGCGACCAGGTCTTGAAGGGCGAGATGAACGCCGCCGACGTCGCGATGCGCGAGAGCCTCGCCAAGTCGCGGGTGTCGGCAATGGCCGACAAGGACCTCGAGGCCGCGGCGCTTATCGACGGGATGGAGGAGGACCTCACGCAGGCGCGGCTCATTGCGGTCCGCCTCATCGGTTCACCCGATCAGAAGCTCGCGGATACCGCCAACGACCGGCTCGCGAAGCTCTCTGCGACGCTCGCTCAGCTCGAAAACGAGATTCAGAACCCGGAGCGCAAGCAGCTACTCCGGCAGACCATGGAAGCCGCCGCGAAATACGCTTCGGCCTTTAGGGCGATGTCCGCCGCGACGCTGGAGTTGTACGGCCTTATCAGCGGGCCCATGGACATCGCCGCCGAAGAGTTCGCCAACGGAGCGGGCGTAGTGAAGGAGTCGCAGGTTACCTCTCTTCGCCGCATCGAAACGAACACCACCGGCACCATACACGCTTTGACGCTGTTCGGCGTCGCGACCGCGATTGTCGCTTTCGTGCTCGGGCTCGCGGTGGCGTTCGTCATCGGCCGCGGCATCGCCGATCCCATCCGCGGCATGACGGCTGCGATGCGCCGACTGGCTGGCGGCGACCATTCCGTCGCTATCCCGGGCGTCGGCTATGAGGATGAGATCGGCCAGATGGCGCAATCGGTCCAGGTCTTCAAAGACAACACAATCAAGGCCGAGCAACTGGCGGCCGAGCAGCGGACCGAACAGGCCAGGAAGGAGCGGCGCCAGAAGGCGATCGAGGCCCATATCGCGGAGTTCGACCGATCGGCGGCGGGTATCCTCCAGACGGTGTCCTCGGCTTCGACCGAGCTGCAGTTTACGGCCCAGTCGATGTCGGCCACGGCGGACCAGACGAGACGGCAGTCGACCGCGGTGGCAGCGGCCTCGGAGCAGGCCTCGGCCAACGTCCACACGGTAGCAACCGCTGCCGAGAAGCTTGCCTCCTCGATCGCCGAAATCATGCGTCAGGTCGGCGAATCGACGCGCATCACGACCCAGGCGGTGCAGGAGACGCAGCGCACGAACAGCCAGATCCAGAGCCTCGCCGAGGCGGCGCAGAAGATCGGTGAGGTGGTCGCGCTGATCAACGACATCGCCAGCCAGACCAACCTGCTGGCGCTGAATGCGACAATCGAGGCGGCGCGGGCAGGCGAGGCGGGCAAGGGTTTCGCGGTGGTGGCCTCGGAGGTGAAGTCGCTGGCCACCCAGACCGCCAAGGCGACCGAAGAGATCAGCGCCAAGGTCGGCGAGATGCAGAGCGCGACCGGTCAGTCCGTCGCCGTGGTCAAAGGCATCGGCGAGACGATCGCACGGCTCAACGAGATCGCCACCACCATCGCGTCGGCGGTGGAGGAACAGGGGGCGGCGACCAAGGAGATCGCACGCAACGTTCAGCAGGCTTCGTCCAGCACCCATGAAGTGTCGTCCAACATCGCCGGCGTCACCAAGGCGGCGGGCGACACCGGCGCCGCGTCAAGTCAGGTGCTCAGCGCCTCCAGCGAACTTGCCGATCAGGCAGCGACGCTGCGCGCGCGGCTTGACGGGTTCCTCGCCCAGATCCGAGCCGCTTAGGCAAGAGGTTCACTGCGCAAGGCGCACGTGGCGTGGGAGTGATTGCTGGTGCGATCCTGTCCTTGACGCGACTGGTGGCTGGTCCGGCTTTGCACCTCAAACCCAGCGTCTTACGCGGCGACAGTAGTCGACATAGTTCTCGCCAAAGATGTTGCGAAGGCGCGCCTCCTCGAATGGAATCACGACCCAGTTCGTTATTGCCCACGGGAGGACCACGAGGACCAATGGCCAGATCTTGCCGAGAACCAGGGCAGGGCCCAGATAGATCATGGTCACTCCCACATACATCGGATTGCGCGACAATGCGAACGGGCCATTGGTGACGAGGCGCGCGGGCAGACCCGCCGGATTGAGTGTCGTGCGCCGAAGCGCGAAGAATCCGGCGCTGCCCGGGCCCAGCAAAAGCCCCGCGATGATGAAGGCCCAGCCAAGCCATTGCACGAGTTCGGATCGCATCCAATCCTGGCGCCACGGTATCACCCGGTCCACGACCATCCCGGCGGCGAAGGTCGCGGCATAGATGATGGGCGGCGGGATCATCACCAGCAGGGGAGCGCGGCACTGTTCCATCGAGATGTTCTCCGAGGGGCGCGATCTGAAAATACAGCAACTCTAAACGAAGCCCCTCAAACGGGCGAGCGGCCCGCGTGGAGCCGTGCACGGTGGCCAAAGCAATACCAGTATCCGCCGGGGGCGTGAACAGAGCAGCGGCGCTTCCGGTCGCCACGTGCAGAATTGGCAGGGAGCTGCGGCGCGATGAGCGCGCGGATGGTTCCGCGATCGAATGAGGAGCGGCCATGCCGGCGACGGTGTGGCATCGTCCCATGGCGCGTTCCCGAACCGCTGGTCGCTCGAGGAGCTGCCGTGCTGAGTGCCGCTATAGCCCGGGACAAGGCTGGATATTGCCGGATGAAAGGATTGGTCGCACGATTAGCCGGTTCGGTCCCGATCGGCGGCGGCGGCGATGGCACGGCCAATCGAGTTCTGGTTCACGATGGGCAGCACCTACACCTACCTCACGGTGATGCGCCTGCCGGAACTCGAGGAAGCGAG
>JASHRZ010000605.1 GCA_030037055.1 Alphaproteobacteria bacterium | reverse complement strand
CCGCCAATAGTTTATCTCTACCTCCCGCGGGGGCGCTGACCGCACCCGACGTCTCGAATGGGATATTGATGGTCGACCCCTACGGAGAGACCTCGGCACCATCGACGCTCGTGTCATCACCCCCACCCCTATTCAACACGTGCTGGGGCAATAATCCGAGCAGCATCTTGGTCTGCTCGCCTTGAGGTTCTGCGCATATCGGCGGGCCGCCCGCCTATGTGAGCGGCCCGTCGCTCGACTGCAACGCTGATCCAGGTGGCGGGTGATGCCGACTTGGCCGAGCACGCTGCCGTTTTGCCTCCTTTCCTGCGGCAGCAAAATCGCGCGCTGATGGCGCCGGTGCGAGTCGGGTCCTGATTCGACCCGGCAATATTTGACCGCGGCAAGCTTGGCGTGGGCAAAACCTGCCGCGGGACCGCCGGGCTTGCCGCGATGGTGCAAGGGATTCCGCGGCGCCGCCGATGGCACGAGGGTTGCACCTCCGAGGGATCGAGACGCAACGGTCTACTCGGAGACGCAGGACATGCAAATCGCCGGCGGTCAGATCCCGTGGATGTGGCAATTCAACACGCCCGGCAGCGCGACTTGCTCCGGGCAGGCATCGCAAAGCAGCGGCACCGCCGGCTCCTCCCCGGACTGCACGACCGGGGCATCGGGGCTGGACGGCGGCGTCCAGCAATTCGACGCGATGATGCAGGCGATCATCCAGCAGCTCCAGTCGGATGCCGGCGCCAACGGCAGCGCATCGGCGACGTCATCGAGCAACGCGCCCGGCACGGCCTCCGCGGGCAATACGCAGACCGCGGCAAGCACCGACGCGACCTCCGACAGCAGCGACGCCAGCTCGAGCTCGACCGGGCAGGTCGGCTTCCATCATCACGGCCATCATCACCACCACTGGGATGGCGCGGACGGCCAGGACCAAAGCCTTTCCTCCTCGGATCTGACGGCGCTGCAGAACGACGCCAACAGCCTCGTGAGCGCCCTCTTCGGTGCGCTCCAATCCTCGAGCGCCACGGCGGGCTCGAGCGCGGCGGCGGCGTCAACCGGGACAAGCGCGTCCTCAGCCGGCACGGCAACGGCCGCATCGACCGGCACATCGACGACTGGCACGTCGACGACCGGCACGTCGAGCTCTTCCTCCACGACGGGCGCGTCCGGCCCGGCGACGTGGCAGAACATCGCCGCCACCTTTGCGCAAGACCTGCTGAACGCGATGCAGGCTTATGCGGCGCAGAACAACGCCGCCGCGGCCAACGTCAACCAGGCGACGAGCTCCGTCGCGTAATCACGGAGCGGCTCATCGAGCGTGCGGGCGGGATGCCTGACGCGCCATCCTGACGCGCAGATGCGTTCGTCATACGATTTCAGCCGAGCGGCCAAGTCCCGTTGTTAATCTTTTAATCTGGTTTTTCCGCTCGCGGGCGCCGAAGTCTCTTGTCGTGCGCAAGCGTGACACCGCCCGCGACGTCGACCACGAGAAAATGCCGGAGGCGATAAGACGCGCTTCGTCAAAATAAATTTAACCCGTCGCGGCTAAGATCGCGACCGTGATCGTCAGCGATGGGAATCATCGCTGAGAGGGGCTCATGTCGAGATCGTCGAGCTGCGACACCGATCGCGTCGCAGCCCTGGCCGGCCGGGCATGAGCCGTCAGGTGTAGCCGGCAGTCGCAGGATCGGCGCCTCAGCGAAGCGCCGAGCCGTGCAGGTCCGGCTGAGGAGATCTCTGATGAATGAGGATCACAGGCTTCGTCTGTCGGCCGGCGACCGCGCGCCGGTCTGTTTGGGCATCACCGCGACGGGTGCGCTCTATGCGTCCGAAGAGCAGGCGGGACGGGCGGTCGTGCTGATCCTGGCCCGGAAACTGGCCACGCCCGCCCTGATCGCGCTGCTTGCCGAGTTCTCCGCGCGCGCGGCCGAGCTTTGCGCCCGTGACATCGATCTCGTGGCGCTGATCGGCGCCGACGTCGACGACGTTTTCGAGTTCAATTTCCGCCATCCGAGCCAGGCAATCCTGGTCGGCTCGCTCAACGACTTCCTGGACCGCATCGGCCTCGAGGGCGAGGCGCCGGAAGTGCTGATCCTCGATCGCAACCAGCGAGCGGCCGCACGCATCGCCGGCGGCGACATCTCCAGCATGCTCGCGGCGGCGATGGCCGCGGCGAGCCGTCTGCCCAACGAGGCGCCGCGCGACGTCTGCACGCCGGCCCCGGTTCTGCTGCTGCCCAATCTGATCGATCCCGACCTGTGCCGGGAACTGATCGAGCTCCACCACGCCGGCCCGAGTTTCGACAGTCCCGTGCTCACCACCGACGCCGAGGGGCGGCCGCGCCACAAGCTCGATTATGCCTACAAGAAGCGTCGCGACTTCCTGTTGGAGCGGGATCATCCGATGTATCTCCGGGTCAACGACATCATCATGCGGCGCTGCGTCTCGGAGATCAAACGCGCCTTCCAGGTGGAAGTCAGCCACACCGACCGTTTCCTCATCGCCTGCTATCCCGGCGATGGCGGCCATTTCCGCCGCCATCGCGACAACCGTCCTGCGATCGTCGCGTTCCGCCGGTTCGCGCTCTCGATCAATCTCACCGTCAGCGCCGAGGGCTACGAGGGCGGCTTTCTACGGTTGCCGGAATTCAGCTCGCACAATTACCGCTGTCCTACCGGGGCCGGGCTGCTGTTCTCGGTCGCATTGTTGCACGAGATCACCCCCGTCCTGCGCGGCGACCGCTATGTCCTGGTCACGCATCTGCACGACGAGGAGGGCGAAGCGCAATGGCTGGCGATGCGCCAGACGATGGCAGGCGAAGCGGCGCGCGGCTCGCTGGTCATGGCCTGATGCGGTGAGCCGTACATCGATCAACTTAGACGTCATACCGGTGAAGCCGCCACCAGGCCCCTTGAACTCTTTCACCGTTCGCGGTCGCATCCAGAAGTGAGCCCGTTGGCGACCATGCAGATTTACTTTTTTGTCGTGATCCTGTAATCCCTCCGCAGCGCGCCGCAGCCCGTGCACGGCACCGGCGGCATGCGCATGTAGGTCGCGCCGGCGCCGCGCTCGGCGGTCAGCGCTCGGCGTGGGGCGCGAGAGGTCAAGCAGCGCAGGCTCACCATTGCGCGAGAACTCGGGTACATTCTTGAAAGAGGTTGGCAGACGTCCCGTTCAAGAGCTTTATAGAATTTTGCGTATGATCTTTCCCAATGAATGAGTCCGGCACAATCATTCTGATCTGTTGCTTGACGGCGGCGGCGTCCGAGTTGGCCATTTGGTAGATCGTGCCGTAAACATGTCGCGCCGCCGAGACCCCTCTCCCGGCTGAAGTACTTTCATGTTCAATGGGTGATAGGCAAACCCAAGGAACACGATCACTTGGGCATTTTTGACGGCCTCCTTTATGACGGAAATATCGGCCCCTCCGTCGCTTCCTGAGAATACGTCCGAATGCGCCTCACTAGGTCAAGAAGCTGCGGCTGACTGTCTATGAAAGCGCCGTCACCGAAGCGCACGTGCTCCGAGCCCTCTCGCCAGGGCGCCACCGTGCCGTAGGGATGGTAGCGGACCATCGTTGCAACGCAGGCCTGGGCACGCCCCTCGTCAAGACCGAAGTAGACGCGAATAGCCTGCACCAGAAAGTGCTCGACGCATCGGTAGTAGTTAAAGTTGACCATGGTCGCGCAACGATTCAACCTGCGAAGTGTCGCATGCCTCGGCGGGCATCTTGAAAGAGCGCGCGAACCAAGTCGAGCGCTGCGAAGTCGATCGCCCCGCGCATCGTTGCGAGTTTGCTGCTGCGCTCGGCCTCCAAGATCGATCTGACGATCGCAGCTTTGCGCATACCTGAACTTTCTCGTCGCTCCGATGCGCCTCCATGATGGTTGTCGATCGAAATCGAAAGGGGGCATGGCTTGGCTCATTTGCCTCGCGGCGACAACGCTGTCCTTGGTACCCTGCCTACTGACGAGCTGGCATCTCCGGGCTCCGGGAGGCCCATGGTCATCCGGCCCGCGGCGCCTGGACAACCCGCCGGAAACCGGGGTCTGGAAGTGGCGCTTCACTCCGATGTCTTCGGGCCCCGGCGTGGTATGATTGATCGGAGCGACGCAACCTTGCGACGGGGAAAGTCCATGACCATTGAAGTGACACGCCGACGAGTCCTCGCCGGCGCAGCCGCGTTTGCCGCAGGCGCGCTGGGGATGCCTCGGATCCTGCATGCCGAGACGAAGCTCGCCGAGGCGTTTCCTCCCTTGCCCTATGCCGACGACGCGCTGGCTCCGGTCATCTCGGCCAATACGATTAGCTTCCATTATGGCAGGCACCACAAAAGCTATTACGACAACGTCCTCAAGATGGTCGAGGGAACCGAGTTCGTCGGCCAGACGGTCGAGGCGATTGTGCGCACGACCTACGGAAATCCGTCCCGTGCCGCCCTCTTCAACAACGCAGCGCAGCTTTGGAACCACACCTTCTATTGGCGCAGCATGCGCCCCAATGGCGGGGGCAAGCCGACAGGGGCGCTGGCGGCGCGCGTCGACCAGGATTTTCAGGGCTACGATAATTTCCGCAAGCAATTCGCCGAGGCTGCGCTGACGCAGTTTGGCAGCGGCTGGGCCTGGCTCGTGGAGAACAAGGACAAGAAGCTCGAATTAGTAAAGACCGGCAACGCCGACACGCCGATGGCTCAAGGCATCAAATGCTTGCTTACCATCGACGTCTGGGAGCACGCCTATTATCTCGACTATCAGAACAGACGCGCCGACTACGTCGCGGGTTGGCTCGACAAGCTCGTCAATTGGGACTTCGCCGCACAAAGCTTGGGGAGCTAGTTTCGCGAAAGCGAACCGCGCCAGGCGCGAGTCCTCCTCATCAGAGTGGGCAAATGCCGCTCATGGGGCGCGAGCGGAACTCGGCCTGTTATTCGGCGTGCAATTTTCCAGCGCAGGGCATCGCCGGTGGTACGCCAATGCCAGGTCGGCCGGCTTGCGTGCCGGCAAGCGCCGGGTGGGGTGTTTGGACGGGGGGGCTGGCGGCCGCGCGCTCTTGCGCCGCCGAGAAGGCGAGGGGTAAATGCGGCTTACTGAACGCAAGATCGAACAGATGACTGTAAAGCCTGGTCAGCGCGACCGGCTCGTTTTCGACGACGCGCAGCGTGGCTTAGCGGTGCGCATCACAGCGAGTGGAGGCCGGACCTATTTGGCGCAATACACGCTAAATGGACAAAAATATCGGGTGCCACTGGGTGCCTTCTCCGGTCTTTCGCTAGCAAAGGCTCGCGAAGGCGCCGCGATTGTGATGGGGCAGGTGGCGCACGGGAAAAACCCGGCAGTGGAGCGCAAAGCGGCGGCTGCGGCAGAACGCGCACGGAGGGCACGTGATCGGCTAACTCTCGCGACATTGATTGAGGATTGGGAGCGGCTCCACTTGGCACAACGGCGCAAGCGCTACACCACAGAGGCAGTTCGAGCGCTGAAATACGCCTTTAAGCGTTATCTCGACCACCCCGTCGAGGAGCTGGACTGTGTTTTCGCGTGTTCGAAGCCCCCGATTTCGCGCCCAATGCTAGCCCCCCGCGCAAGTCTTAAGTAAGCTGTTGTTCCTCCCACTGTTCTGTCGGTGAGCGGGGC
>JASHRZ010000604.1 GCA_030037055.1 Alphaproteobacteria bacterium | reverse complement strand
ATGGATGATTTTCACACGGTCGCGAAACGGACGGTGCCCCTGGCGCAGATGCGCCGCGAAGAGGTCCGCGCTATGCGCGAATGGGCATCAGGACGTGCCGTGAGCGCCTCAAGCTGATCGGAACCGGAAAGAAATCGGCTCGGCCAACGGCGGAGGGGCTTAACCGCCCCTCAGCTCCGGGGCGCGTGCTTGCCCAGGATGCGTTGCAGCGTCCGCCGGTGCATCTTCAGGCGGCGCGCGGTCTCGGAGACGTTGCGGTCGCATTGCTCGAAGACCCGCTGGATGTGCTCCCAGCGCACGCGGTCGGCGGACATCGGGTCCTCCGGCGGCGGCGGCAGCAGGGCGTCGCTCGCCAGCAGCGCGCGCTCGACCGCGTCGGCGTCGGCCGGCTTCGGCAAGTAGTCGAGCGCGCCGGCTTTGACCGCGGCCACCGCGGTCGCGATGTTGCCGTAGCCGGTCAGCATGACGATGTGCGCGGCCGGCCGCGCCTTGCGCAGCGCCTTGACGATCTCGAGCCCGCTGCCGTCCGCCAGCCGCAGATCGACCACGGCGAAGGCGGGGGCGTTCTCGCTCACCGCGGCGATACCGGTGGCGACGCTGTCGGCGGTGGCGACGATGAAGCCGCGCCGCTCCATGGCGCGCGCCAGCCGCTGGCAGAGCGGCGCGTCGTCATCGACCAGCAGCAGGCTGCGCTCGGAATCAGGCCAGCTCTCGAGCACCGAGGACGCCGCTGTCGCCGGGGGTTGCGTGTCGTCGGTCATTCGCCCGCCTCTTTCAACGCCGCCTTGCTGTCCACGCCCTCGAGCACCACCCGGCGCCACTCGACGACCACCTGCGCTCCGCCATCGGGAAGATTGGCGAAGCTGACGCGCGCGCCGGTGCGCTCCAGCAGGCTCTGGGCGATGAAGATGCCAAGCCCCATATGCGCTTCCGCCTCGCCGCTTCTGCCGGATATATAGGGCTCGCCGATGCGCGCGAGAACCGCCTGCGGAAAGCCCGAGCCGTCATCGACGATGTCGACCGCCACCGTCTCCTCGCTCCAGCTCGTGGTGACGTCGACCGCGCGTCTGGCGAACTGCCCGGCGTTCTGGATGAGGTTGCCGAGCCCATGCATGATCTCGGGGCTGCGCGCCACTAGCGGCTCCTCCACCGGCATCGCTTCGGCGTCGCGCCCCGCGGCGGTGCTGTAGGTGATGGTCTTGCCTTGGGCGCGGTGCGGCTCGCCCGCCGCCTCGACCAGCGCCGAGAAGGGCAGCCGCGTGGTGAAGGGCGAGCCGGTCTCGGCGTCGCGCTGCTGGGCCAGCGCGGCGAGGATGGTGCGGCAGCGCTCACTCTGGCTCAGCAGCAGCAGCGCGTCCTCGGCATAAGGGCTGTTCGGCGGCAGGTCGCGCACCAGCTCCTTGGCGACGACGGCGATGGTGGCGAGCGGCGAGCCGAGCTGATGCGCCGCGGCGGCGGCGATGCCGCCTACGGCCGAGACGCGCTGCTCGCGGGCAAGCGCCAACTGCGTCGCGGTGAAGGCGTCGCGCATGCGCCGCGCCTCCTCGGCCACGTTCCAGGTATAGCCGGCGATGAACACGGTGGCCAGCACCAGCGCCGTCCACACGCCAAAGATATAGAGCGGCGGCGGCGGCAGCGGCGCGTCGCGCCAGGGCAGCGGCAGATGGAACACGGCGATGAGGGTGATCGCCGCCACGGTCAGCGTCGACAGCCAGAACACGCTGCCCCGCGATAGGATCGTCGCCGCCACCGTCACAGGCGCCAGCATCAGCATGGCGAAGGGGTTCTGCAAGCCCCCGGTCAGGAACAGCAGCATGCCAAGTTGCAGCATGTCATAGGCGAGATAGAACGCCGCTTCGCGGTCGCCCAGCCGCGCCGGGGCACGGCGCGGCCAGCTCGCGGCGATGTTGAGCGCCGCCGAGGTGGCCACCACGGCGAGCGCGCCCGTGATCGGCAGCACGAAGCCCAGCCCGTAATGCACCAGCAGGATCGTCGCCGCCTGGCCCGCCACCACCACCCAGCGGATGAGCACGAGCATGCGCAAGCTGACCGAGACATCGGTGCCCGCACGCTGCATCAGCCGCGGCGCCTCGCCGTATTGCGCCATCCGCTCCCCGTCGTTTGCTGCCAGCGCCATTATAGGCGATCGACCTGCCCTGCGCATGTCCGCCCGCCCGATGCTTTGCCGCGCACTGGCTTTGCGCCATAGTGCGCCGCGTGTCCGACCCCGTCATAGAGGTCTCGGCGCTGACCAAGCGCTTCGGCGCCACGCTCGCCGTCGACGGCATCAATTTCGCCGTGGCCGCCGGCGTCACCGCCGCCTTGCTCGGCGGCAACGGCGCCGGCAAGACCACCACCTTGTCCATGCTGCTCGGCCTGCTGCTGCCGAGCGCCGGGCGCATCCGCGTCTTCGGCGAAGACATGCTGCACCACCGCTACCGGGTGCTGCCGCGCATGAATTTTTCCTCGCCCTATCTCGACCTGCCGCATCGCCTGACCGTGCGCCAGAACCTCACCGTCTACGGCAGGCTCTATGGCATCGCCGGTCTCGGCGAGCGCATCGAGGCGCTGGCGCAGGATCTGCAGATCGGCGAGTTCCTGGCGACCCAAACCGGCAAGTTGAGCGCGGGGCAGAAGACCCGGGTCGCGCTCGCCAGGGCGCTGCTCAACGCGCCGGCGCTGCTGCTGCTCGACGAGCCCACGGCTTCGCTCGATCCCGAAACCGCCGACTGGGTGCGCGGATATCTCGAACGTTACCGCGACCAGAGCGGCGCCACCATCCTGCTCGCCTCGCACAATATGGGTGAGGTGGAGCGGCTCTGCTCCGAAGTGATGATGATGCGCCGGGGGCGCATCGTCGATCGCGGCAGCCCGCGCGCGTTGCTGGCGCGCTACGGCCGCGACACCCTCGAGCAGGTGTTCGTCGAGATCGCGCGCGCCGGAGGCGCCGCGCGCCAGGCGGCGCAGTGAGCGCCGCCGCCGGCTTCTCGCCCGGCCGCGTCGGCGCCATGCTGTTGCGCTATCTCTATCTGTTGCGCAGCTCCTGGCCGCGCGCGCTCGAGCTCCTTTACTGGCCGGCGATCCAGATGGTGCTGTGGGGCTTCACCAGCCAGTTCCTGATGACCAACAGCTCCTATGTCGCGCGCGCGGGCGGCGTGCTGCTGGCCGCGGTGATGCTGTGGGACGTGATGTTCCGCGGCCAGCTCGGCGTCTCCATCTCCTTCCTCGAGGAGCTGTGGTCGCGCAATCTCGGCTATCTCTTCGTCACGCCGCTCCGGCCCTACGAATGGATGATC
>JASHRZ010000603.1 GCA_030037055.1 Alphaproteobacteria bacterium | reverse complement strand
CTTCCATGCCGATCCTGCTCTCTTCCGCGCGCGCCTCCGAAGCCCAGACCGGCGATTCCGCGGCTCGGCGCGAGCAACAGACGCGAATCATCGGCGAGGCCTATCTCGCACTGCTGGCCGACACCGCCGGAGCGGCGGCCGCGGGCGACACGTTCACGATTGCCGATGCGCTGCGCAGCCAGACGGTGGAGCATGCGCTGGCGGCATCCTCCGCGCGCGCCACGGCGTCGGATCCGGCGCTGGCCGATCTCGCGCGCCACGAGCAGGATGCGCAGAAGCGGATCATCGCTTTGCAGAACATGCTGGCGACCCAGCTCGCGCAGCCGACCGGCGCGCAGGAGGAGGGCGCGGTGAAGAAGCTGCAACGGGAGATCGATCGCCTGCATGCCGCGCGAAGCCGCATACGCCGCGAGATCGAGGGCAAATTCGCTTCCTATGCCGATCTGGTCGAACCCAAGCCCGCGACGATCGAGCAGGCCCAACAGAGCCTGCGTCTGGGCGAAGCGATGATCGCGACCTTCCTCGGCAACGACCGGATTTTCGTCTGGGCGGTGCCTGATCACGGCACACCGGCCTTTGCCGCGACGAAGGTCTCCTATAAAGAGATCGCTGGGGCGGTGGCGACGCTGCGCCGTGCCGTTGATCCCAACGCCTCGACGCTGGACGATGTTCCGGAATTCGACCTGGCGGCAGCCTTCCGGCTCTATGAATGGGTCCTGAAGCCGGTCGAAGCCGGCTGGTCCGGCGCTCAGACCCTGATGATCGTGCCGCACCGCGTGTTGGGCGCGCTGCCGTTGAGCGCGCTTGTGACCGCTCCGGCGGCCGTGCCGCCCAAGGGCGCCCTGCCTTTCGCCAATTACAAGGAGGTGCCGTTCCTGCTGCGCAAGCTCGCCGTCGCGCAGCTGCCTTCGGTGGGCTCGCTTGCGACCTTGCGCTCGCTGCCGCCGCCGGGTGGGCGCGAGAGCTTCATCGGCTTCGGCGATCCCTGGTTCAACGCGGAGCAGGCCAAAGAAGCGCGCGCCGGCGAGATCGAAAGCCGCGGTGCGCCGACCGCGCAGCTCCAAAGTCGTGGCGTGAAGCTGGTCCGCCGCGCGGCGCCGCCAGGCGAGGGCATCGATCTCTCCCAGCTCCCCCGCCTGCCCGACACCGCCGACGAGGTCCGCAGCATCGCGCTCGTGCTTCACGCCGATGTCGCCAAGGACGTGATTCTCGGCGCCGCTGCCAACGAGAAGACAGTGCGGACGATGAATCTCGCCGACCGGCGCATCATCGTGTTCGCGACCCATGGGCTCGTCCCCGGCGATCTCGAAGGCCTGACGCAGCCGGCGCTCGCGCTGAGCGCGCCCAAGATCGCCGGGATCGAGGGCGACGGCCTGCTGACGGTCGACAAAATCTTGGGCCTCAGGCTCAACGCCGACTGGGTCGTGCTGTCGGCCTGCAACACCGCGGCGGGGGCCGGCGCCGGCGCCGAAGCGGTCTCGGGTCTCGGACGGGCTTTCTTCTATGCCGGCGCGCGGGCGCTTTTGGTCTCGAACTGGCCGGTGGAGACCGCCTCGGCCCGTTTCCTGACCAGCGATCTCTTCCGCCGCGCGGCAGAGAACCCGGCGCTGCCCCGCGCCGAGGCGTTGCGGCAGGCGGAGCTGGCCTTGATCGACGGTCCGGGGGCGCTCGATGCCGCGAGCGGGCGCGCGGTGTTCTCCTATGCGCATCCGATTTTCTGGGCGCCCTTCAGCGTCGTCGGCGACGGCGGCGCCGCCATCGCCTCGAACCGCTAACGGCTGGGCACGATCATGACCTCTGTGAGATTTTTCGGCCTCGTTGCAAGGCTATCTATGAGGTTCACCATGGAAACACGGATGACGCGGAGAACAGCATTTCGGCATGCCCTGCCTTCGCCGAAGCGAAGCCGCTCCGGCTTCGCGCAGGCAGGAAAGCGCGCCGTTCTTTTCTTCTCCGTGATCTCCGTGTCTCCGTGGTCAATCGGTTCCATCGGCGGAGCGACGCCGGCGGTGGCGGCCGAGCCGGTGGCGCTGGTCGAAATGCTGACCGGCGCGCCGCAGGGCGTGGGCTTCATGGATTATCTCTTCGCTGGCCAGGTTATCGCGCTCAGGCCGAGCGAGGGGCTGGTGATCGATTACCTGCAGTCCTGCGAGCGCGAGACGATCAAGGGCGCAGGAACCGTGACCGTCGGCGTCGAGCGGAGCGTAATCGAGGGCAGCAATGTGACCCGCGAACGCGTCCGGTGCGATGGCGAGCGCCTGAAGTTCTCGCCCGCCGAGGCCGAAAAAAGCGGCGTCGTCGTCTTCCGCGGTGCACCGAAACCAAACCTTCAGCCAGGCGATTTGGTGATCGAGCGGCGTCTCTATGGGGCAAGCCCGATCATCGCTCTCGGGAGCGAACGCGCAATCCATGTCGAACGTCTCGATCGCGCGGGCGAGGCATTTGACGTGGCGATACCGCCGGCGCGGCTGACGGCCGGCAGGTTCTACGATTTCGCCGCGGACGGCCGCGCGCTCGCTGCTGGCGGCGTCTACCGCGTGACGGTGGGCGAGCATTCGGCGGTCGTCGAGGTCGATTCCAACGCGCGCCCCGGCAAGACGCCGCTCGCAGGCCGGCTGCTTCGCTTCTAGCGCCGGCCTCCGCCCCACATCATGCGCCGCCGCGACTGGATTGCCGGCTTTGCCATCGCCCTCATCGCCGGAGGCGCCGTCGGGCTGGTCACGCCTCTTGTGGCGGGCCCATCGATCGATCTGCTGTTCTGGCTGCGCGAGCGGATGACGCCGATCGCCTGGGATCCCGAGCGCTCGCCGGCCACGGTGATCGCCATCGACGAGGAAACCTATCGCCGGCCGCCCTTCACCAGCATTCCGAACGCGCTTTGGACCCATGAGATCGCCGACGTCCTGAACGCGCTGGTCGATGCCGATGCGAAGGTCGTCGGCTTCGACGTGATCTTTCCTACCTCGATCGACCGTTTCGTTCCCGGGTTCGACCGGAATTTTCTGCTGGCGCTGCACCGCGCGGCGGAGTCCGATCGGGTCGTCCTCGGCGAGGTGCAGCACCAGAAATTTCCGATCCACCCGTTTCCGGCCCAGAGCTTCGCCGTCGGCAATGAAAGGAACATTCGGTCGGTCAATCTGTTTCGCGACGACGACGAGGTGATCCGCCACGTGCCGCTCACCTTCGAGCCCGAGGCGGCGGAGGACGCGCCCGGCACGAGGGAAAACTCGATGGCGCTCGAGCTCGCCGCTCGCGCCGCCGGGACCCGGCCCGTCGCCGGACCGGAGGGCGGCCTGGTGCTCGGCCGATACGCCATTCCCGGCTCCGATCGCAATCGTCTGACGGTGAATTTCGAAAGCGCGAACAACATCCCCACATACTCGCTTGCCGATCTCGTGGCCTGCGCTCGAGAGGGGCGTGGCGATTTCTTCCGTGCCCATTTTGCCGGCAAGGTGGTCCTGGTCGGCGCCGTGCTCGACGTCGAGGATCGCAAGCTCACCTCGATGCGCCTCATCACGCAGCCAGAGCGCGCCGGCTCGGCCGAACGCTGCGTCCTGCCGCCGCTCGAGGGGCTGTTTCGCGGCGATGTCGTGCGCGATTCCATTCCCGGCGTCTATGTATTCGCGACAGCGGTCGACAATCTCCTGCTCGGCGACGCGCTCGCCGAGCTGCCCGGGATGGCGACCCTCGCGATCGTCGTGGCGCTGGCGCTGGTCGCCGCGGCGATATCGCTCATCTGGCCGCCGCCGAAGGCCGTTTCCGTCGTGGCGCTCCTCGTCGTCCTCTGGGTCGCGGCAGCAACTCTCGCCTTTCGCGCCGGCCTGGTGCTGCCGCTGCTGGCCCCGCCCATCGCGGCGGCCCTCGCCTACATGTTGCTGCTGGCCTACCGCTTCGTCGTCACGGACCGCGACAAGGGGCTGCTGCGGGCGAGCTTCGCCCTTTACCTGCCGCCTGCGCTCGTCGATCGTCTGCTGGAGCAGGACAAGCCTCCCCGCCTCGGCGGCGAGGTGCGAAGCATCACCGTCATGTTCTCCGACATCGCGGAGTTCACCGCGCTCTCCGAGCGGCTGGCGCCGGGCGAGCTGGTGGCGCTGATGAATTCCTATTTTTCCGAGATGACGGCGATCATCGAATCCGAGGGTGGCTTCGTCGACAAGTATATCGGCGACGCCATCGTGGCGATCTTCGGCACGCCGGTGGACGATCGCGATCATGCGCTTCACGGCGTGCGCGCAGCGCTCTTCTGCCGCGATCGCCTGGACCGGCTCAACGAGACCGCGGAAGTATTTGGCGGAAAGCGGCTCAGATGCCGTGCCGGCATCGGGACGGGAAGCGCTCTCGTCGGTAATATCGGATCGCGTGGCCGGTTCAACTACACAGCCATGGGCGACGTCGTCAATCTGGCGTCGCGTCTGGAGAGCGCGAACAAGATCTACGGCACCTCCATCCTCGTCTCGGACGCCGTGCGCGAGGCCTGCCGCGAGGCAATCGAGTGGCTGGAGGTCGATCGCGTGCAGGTCATCGGCAAGGCGGATGCCGTCACCATCTTCGAGCCGCTCGCCCTGCGCGGCGAGACGCCCAGAGTCGAGAGGGCGGCGATGGTGGAGTTCGCCGCGGCGCTCGAGGACTATCGCGCCGGCGCGTTTGCCGCCGCCGCCGAGCGCTTCGACCGCCTCGCCGGCGCCGTCGCCCCCGCGCGCGTCATGGCGGACCGCGCGCGCCATTGGCTCGCCGTCGGCGCGCCCAGCCCCTGGCTCGGCGTCACCGCGCTCGAGTCCAAGTGAAGCCGGGAACGCCGCAGCCGTCGAGTCCGCTTGCGCCGCGGGTCGACGGTCGGCCGTCTCGGCTCGATCGGCGCTAATAGAGTCCGGGAATGAGCCGGAAGGTGCGGGCGCGGTAGGCCTTGTATTCGGCGCCGAAGGCGGCGCTGAGCAGCTTCTCCTCCGCGCGGATGCGCGCCAGGAGCGGCGGCAGGAGCAGCGCCGCGAGCAGCACGCCGACCGCCGAGCGAAAGGCCAGGCCCCAGCCCAGCGCGTTGACGAGCAGGCCGAGATAGCTGGGGTGGCGGATGATGCCGTAGACGCCGCCGGTGACGAGCTTGTGCCCTGGCTGGATGGCGACCAGCCCGCTGAAGCGCTGGCCGAGGACGAAGACCGGCCAGATCCGCAGCGCGCCGCCGGCGGCGAAGAGCACGACGCCGAGCCAGCGAACGCCGTCGCCGTCGATTGTCCAGAACCCCTTCCGGTCCGTATAGGCCGGCAGATAGGCGTCCAGCAGCCCGATCACCGTAAAGGCGGCGATGACCCAGCGGTTTGAGCGATCCTCGCGCACCCCCGGCCTCAGGTTTCCGTCGGCGAACAGCGATGCGAAAGCCATCAGCGCGAGCGCTGCCGCGAGCACGACGAGCGGCGGCTCCGAGAAGAAAGCGGCAAGCCCGCCGCGGCCGAGGACGGCGAGGCCGGCATAGGCGACGGTGCCGGCGACGACGAGGGCCATCCGCAACGCTGTCATCGCCTGTCGCCCGCCAGCCCCGCCTCACACCCGCTTGTAGCTGCGAACCGACCGGGAAGTGAGGAACAGGCCGATGCTCACGCCCTCTTCGGTTTCTGCGGTCTGGAGGACGACATTTCCGTTCATCGTGTCCCAGACGACCAGGCCCGCTTTCTGTTCGGCCGGCTTTCCCAGCTGCTCGGTGCAGAACTGCAGGGTCTCTGTCGCGATCGCGTAGGCCTCCGGCTTGCCGGTCAGCTCCATATAAAGGGCGATCTTGCAGATTTGGCCGTAGGCGGCTTGCAGCATCGCGCGCCAGGAGTGACCCAGGAACGGGACCGGGGGAGCGTTATAGTTCTTCTCCCCTTCGTAGCGGCGCTCCAGCCGCGCATAGTCGCTTGGCGAGACCTCGACCAGGCCCAGGAGCCCGTCGGGCCGGTAGACGCCGATCGGGAAGCTGGTGCGGGGAGGCGCTTTGCGCCGAGACAGCCAGCCCATGTCGACCCTTTCGACAATGACCACGGACGATGATACCGCAGGGGTCGAAATCCGCGAATATCCCGCCCGCGCTCCCGCGACTTCCGCCACCACGGGGCCAAAACATGAACGGCTATGGCTCGCACACCTACAGCTTCATCAACGACAGGAACGAGCGCTTCTGGGTCAAGTTCCACTCCAAGACCATGCAAGGGATCGCGTGCC
>JASHRZ010000602.1 GCA_030037055.1 Alphaproteobacteria bacterium | reverse complement strand
GGTATTTTCTCAAGGGCACGATATTCCGGCGTTCGGCGTATCCCGGCCCGCCGGCAACAGAGCTTCCCTTCGAGAGATTGACGAACGCGACGAAAGCACTGCCGCCGAGCACTTAACCCCGCGTTAGCAGCCCGAGCTTACGATCGCGGCAATGCCCGTTCGGGTGTCCAGAAATTAAGGAGCCGCGAATGACGCGTTCGCCAGAACCTGTGGCAAAGAAGGAGGCCGATGCCGCCAATCGCCGGAAGCACCGGCGCGTCCGCACCTTCGCCGACTGCATGCTCGCCACCGTGCACGGCAACCTGCGCTGCCGCGTTTTGGACATCTCCGCCGAGGGGGCGAAGCTCCAACTGGAGGGCGGCAAGGGCAGATCAGCCGACGCCATCGGCCTGCGCGAACCGGTAAACCTGACGGTGAAGGGCCTGGGCGTCTTCCGCGGCATCGTCGCCTGGCGGCGCAACAATGCCCTCGGCATCCAGATCCATGAGGGACACCCCGTCGCGCCGGAATCTGGCCGCGGGAAAATGGAGGCAACCGCAGACCTGGAGCGAGCAGCCATGCCCGCCCTCGCCGGCGATGCCGGCACGCGGTTCGATGCTCCACCTGGGCGGCCCGCGGATACCCTTGCCTCCATCCGCCTCGCCGTCGGCTCGCCCGGCGACGGCGCCGGTCGGGCCGAGCGCGAGCGGATCGACGCGGCGGTCGCCGTCCTCCAACCCCTCATCCTTGACCGGATCCAGCCGGAAGTCGCCGTGCGCATGCCCGAGGCGCGCCTCGCCCAGGAGATCGCGGCGCTGGTCGCCGAGACGGCGCTGGAGGCGAAGCTCGCACTGAGCGCCTCCGACCAGTCGCAGGTGCGGCGTCGGATCCTCGATGAGTTCATCGGCTTTGGCCCGCTCGAGCCGCTGCTCGCCGATGAGTCGGTGTCCGACATCCTCGTCAATGGGCCGCGTCAGGTCTATGTCGAGCGCCACGGACGGCTCGAGCTCACCGACATAACTTTCGCGGACGACCAGCACGTGCTCAACATCGCCGCGCGGATGGTCACCAAGGCCGGACGCCGGATCGATGAATCCTCGCCCCTCGCCGACGCCCGCCTGCCCGACGGCAGCCGCGTCAACGTCATCATTCCGCCGCTCGCGCTGCGCGGGCCGATGCTCTCGATCCGGAAATTTTCAAAGAACGAGCTGACGCTGGACGCCCTGGCCCAATCCGGCTCCATGTCCCCGAGCATGGCCGCACTGCTCAAGATCGCGGCGCGCTGCCGGCTCAACATCCTGGTCTCCGGCGGCACGGGAGCGGGCAAGACCACACTGCTCAACGCGCTCTCGCAGATGATCGACCCGAGCGAGCGGATCATCACCATCGAGGACGCGGCGGAGCTGCAGCTCCAGCTCCCGCATGTCGCCAGCCTCGAGACGCGTCCGCCCAATCTCGAGGGTAAGAACGAGGTCGCGATGCGCGACCTGCTCCGCAACGCGCTGCGCATGCGTCCGGACCGCATCATTCTGGGCGAGGTCCGCGGCGCCGAGGCGTTCGAGATGCTGCAGGCCATGAACACGGGCCATGACGGCTCGCTCTGCACGATCCACGCCAGCGGGCCGCGCGAGGCGCTGACCCGGCTCGAGAACATGGTCCTTATGAGCGGATACGACTTTCCCGCCCGGTTCATCCGCACGCAAATCGCCTCGGCGGTACACCTCATCATCCAGATCGCGCGCATGCGCGACGGCAAGCGGCGGGTGACCAGCATCACCGAGATCGTCGGAACCGAAACCGAGATCATCACCAGCCAGGAGCTTTTCTCCTTCCGCGCCGAGGGCGACGGCCCGCACGACGAAGTGCTCGGCCGCTTCGTCTATTCGGGGCTGCGGCCGCGTTTCCTGCCGAAGGCCGAGCAATATGGTCTTGGCCAAGCCCTGCACCATGCCCTCGCCGCGGCCGACGAGCGGGCAACGAGGCCGAGCTAGCCGAAGCGTTCGCTCGAGCCGCCATCGGGCATTGGCCGGGATAAATTTTGGTTCGTCCCGCGGTATTTCGACCAAGCTCCTGGGCCGGCCTGTTATCGAGACGAGATCGAACATAATTGCAAAGACCAGGACTGGTTGAGGTATCCTGCGCGGCGGAAGCCCGGATGATGACCGATCTCTTCTCCGACAGTGCGACCTTGGAACCGGTGGCGATGCCGGGCGCCGAGGTTTACTGTCTGCGGCATCTCGGCTTGGATCGGCCCGCCGATAGCATTCGGGACGAACTCATTCGCGACACGCCCTGGCGCCAGGAAAGCGTGACGGTATGGGGCAGGCGCTATCCGCAACCGCGCCTGGTGGCATGGTATGGCGACCCCGGCTGCGTCTATGCGTATTCGAGCATCAGGCTCGAGCCGCTGCCATGGACGGAGCGGTTGCTCGCGCTGCGGGCGCGCGTGGAGCGAGCGGCGGGCCACTCCTTCAACAGCGTCCTGCTGAATTATTATCGCGACAACAATGACAGCATAGGATTGCACAGCGACGACGAGCCGGAGCTGGGGCCGCGACCCGTCATTGCTTCCCTGAGCTTGGGCGAGGAGCGGACGCTCATCTTCAAATGCAAGACGGACAAGCGCCAGCAGCCGATTCGGTTGACACTCGGCTCGGGCAGCCTGCTCGTCATGAAAGGCGACACGCAGGCAAATTGGAAGCACGGCATCGAGAAAGAGACGCGCCCGTGCGGGCCGCGCGTGAACCTGACGTTTCGACGTATCCGAGCAATTTAAGGGGCGCCGGACCGCCGTCTGTCTGCCTGCGCCCTTCAAAGCGGTGGCTGTGGCCGGCAGCAGGGACGAGGCGCTGAAGTCTGCGGTGCACGACATCCGATCGGCAATCGCGGCATTGGAATTCGCACAGATATGTGCGATATATCTCGATGACCGGCAACGAATTTGGACGAAAAATCAGGAAGCTCGGGTCGCAAGCGCGGGAGCGGTCTTTTTTGATCGCGGTCACGGCAAAGGGAGCGATGGACGTCCCTATTACGGCACTCGGTTCACGACGCTCAAGGATCGCAAGAATAAAATCGGCCCTGGCTTGCTCAACGCGATGCTCGCGCAGCTGGGTCTGACGAAGGCGGACTTGGAGGATTGAGAATGCCGTTCGGCTATCGCTATACGCTGGAGCGGCAGGAAAACGGCTGGTGGCTCGTCCGCTTTCCGGGAATCCCAGAGGCGCCGACCGAAGGCGAGACGCAAGAGGAAGCCCGGGCCGATGCCGTTGATTGCGCGATAGCCGCTGGAAGGTTACATGAAGGCCGGCAAGTCGCTGCCGAGGCAAGGGACCGCACGTTCGGGGCGCGACCGCGCCGTGCTGCCTTCGCTCGTCACGGCCAAGCTCGCGGTCTACGAGACGATGCGCACGCGCGGCTGGTCGAAACTCAAATTCGCGAAGCAACTCGGCTTGCCCGAAAACTCGGTGCGCGGCCTCCTCGACCTGCGCCACAGTTCGCATATGCGGATCATCGACGAGGCGCTAGCGAAGATGAACGCGGAACTTCCTATCGATCTGCCGAAGCCGCGCGCGCGGCGAAGGGCGGCATAGTCGCGAACGCGATCGGCGCATCATTTCGAAGAGGCTTGGACATGTGCAAGAAGAAGACCGCTTCAAAGCGAGCGCGGATGGATCCGGATGACTGACAAAATCGTCGCCCGGCTCGCCAGCCAGTTGGGGACGCAGTTGATCGCCGCCGAGGCGCACCGCACGGAACACGCGCCCGATCCTGACTCGATGGACCTTTATTTCCAAGCCATGGCTTTCGTCAACAGGGGACAGACGCCCGAGTATTTGGCGCAAGCGCGCCGTTTCTTCGACCGCGCCTTGGCGCTCGATCCCGGCAATGTCGAGGCGCTGGTCGGCGCGGCGTGGGTCGACACGATCAGCGGCATCGCCTTTATGATCGACGATCGGTCAACGCGCCTCGCAGCGGCTGAAGCCGCTTTGACCAAGGCGCTGTCTCTGGCGCCGAATCATGCCTGGGCTCACTGCCTGTTGGGCGGTGTTCAAATCCATACCAACCGCGCGGCCCAAGGCATTGCCGAATGCGAGCGGGCGCTGGCACTCGATCGAAATTTGGC
>JASHRZ010000601.1 GCA_030037055.1 Alphaproteobacteria bacterium | reverse complement strand
TGTCACCGGCGTGTTCTCGATCTCGCCGACAAATCGAACTTCGCCCGCGCGGCGCTCTCGGCGATCGCCACCGCGTGCTTCGCCTTCGCCACATCGAAACCGACAAACCCTTCGCTATAATCTTCCATGGTCCGCCCTCCGTGCCTGAGGCTCGGCTCGGTCCACCCGAGCAACCCTCGCTTAATACTGCACGAAAGGGTCGACCGCCGGCCTCAGCCCGCGAACATGACGTCTAGGACGGAGCAACACCCACACTGCATCGAGGCCGGCATAGGCCACGGCCGCACCGCTGCCGCTGTCCACCGCGTCGTCTTGCCCGCGGCGTCGACCGCCCAACCAGCTAAGTCACGCCGGCGATGGCTCGCACCGCCTCTAGAGAGGGGTACCGCCGTCCCCAGGGCCAACCGGCCTCGATTGGGGCGGGCGCCTGGCGACGCAGGCTCACTCCGCCGGCTCGGGCTGCTGCGTAGCCTTCTGCGCTGCAGCCGCGCGGCGCGAGAACACGCTGATCAGCACCGGAAGCACGATGAGGATGAGGACCGGCGCCAGCAGGATGCCGCCGACGACCACCAGCGCCAACGGCTTTTGTACCTGCGCCCCGATGCCGGTGGAGACCGCCGCCGGCAGGAGGCCGACGCAGGCGGCAAAACAGGTCATCATCACCGGGCGCAGCCGGGTCTGGCAGGCGCGAAGCACTGCCTGAGAGGTATCCAACCCGCTGTCGATGAGCTGGTTGAAATAGGCAAGGACAATGATCCCTTCCATCACAGAGACGCCGAAGAGACCGATGAAGCCGATCGCAGCCGACACGCTGAACGGCGTGCCCGTCAGGCAGAGGGCAAAGATACCGCCAATCAGCGCCATCGGCATGACGCTCGCGGCCAGCAGGGTATCCACGAGCGAAGAGAAGTTGACAAACAGCAACAGCAAGATGAGCGCCAGGCTCAAGGGCACCAACACCTTGAGCCGCTCGATCGCATCCTGCAGGGCGCCGAATTCGCCTACCCATTCCAGCCGGTAGCCGCCGGGTAGTTTTACCTGTTCGGCGACCTTCTGCTGCGCTTCGAGCACCGCGCTGCCGAGATCGCGCCCGCGCACACTGAACTTGATAGGAATATAACGCTCCTGATTCTCGCGGTAGATAAAGGAAGCGCCGGAGACCAGGTCGACTTTGGCAACGTCGCTCAAGGGGATCTGGATGATTCCATTGCCGCTCGGGCTTTGCGCGCCAACGGTGATGTGGTGGATCGCATCGAGGCTCTGCCGGTATTCCGGCGCAAGGCGGACGATCATGGGGAAATTGCGGTCGCTGCCCTCTTCGTAGAGGTTGCCGGCGGCCTGGCCGCCGATGGCCGCTTGCACCGTCGCGTTGATATCGCCGGGCGCCAGGCCGTAGCGCGCCGCGCGCGCCCGGTCGATATCGATGCGAACGGTCGGTTGACCCAGCGAACTGAAGACGGCGAGGTCGGCAATGCCGGGCACCGTCTTCATGACGTCTCGGATCTTGCCGGCTGTCCTTTCAAGGGTCTTGAGCTCGTTGCCGAAGAGTTTCACCGAGTTCTCTCCTTTTACCCCCGATGCCGCCTCTTCGACATTGTCTTCGATAGTCTGGGAAAAGTTGAACTCGACACCCAGGAACTGGGATTGCAACGTGTCATTCATTTCCTCGGTCAGCTTCTCCTTGTCGACCCCCGAGGGCCAAGTGTCGAATGGCTTCAAGGGGACGTAGAACTCCACATTGAAGAAGCCGGTCGCGTCGGTGCCGTCGTCGGGCCGTCCGTGCTGCGAAACGACAGTGACCACCTCGGGAAAGCTCTTGATGATCTCCCGCATGCGGTTGACGTAGCCGTTGCCTTTCTCCAACGAGATCGAGGGCGGCAGCGTCGCGCGGATCCAGAAATTGCCTTCCTCGAGATGCGGCAGGAATTCAAGGCCGAGAGAGCGCACCGCGAGAGCCGCCATCACGATCAGCAAGCCGACGCTGCCCATGGTGAGCACGCGGTTGGCTAACGCGAACTCGACGACCGGGGAATAAAGCCGGCGCAACAAGCGCACAACGAGTGTCTCCGTCTCGCTGATCCGATCCGGCAGGAGCAGAGCGCTGAGTGCCGGCGAAACGGTGAAGGTGGCGATGAGACCGCCCGCGATCGCATAAGCGTAGGTTTTGGCCATCGGCGCGAAGATGTGCCCTTCGACGCCAGAGAGCGTGAAAAGCGGCACGAAGCCCGCGATGATGATCGCGGCGGAGAAGAAGATAGACCGGTTCACTTCTTGGGACGCGACCAGGATCGATCCGAGCTTTTCATGAAATCCCGCGCTCCTTGCCACGGCCAGGCGACGGCCGCGCTCGGGCCTCGCGACGACTCCGCCCGAGAGATGCCGGAAGATGTTTTCGACCATAATCACGGTGGCATCGACGATGAGGCCAAAATCGATCGCGCCCACGGACAGCAGATTTGCTGACTCGCCGCGCAACATCATGATGCAGATGGCAAAGAACAGCGCGAAGGGGATGGTCGTGGAGACGATGATGGCGCTGCGGACGTTGCCGAGGAAGAGGAATTGCAACGCGAAGATGAGCACGACGCCGATCATCATGTTGTGCAGCACGGTGCGCGTAGTGATGTTGATCAGCTCGCTGCGGTCGTAGATCTTCTCGATGCGCACGCCAGGCGGCAGGAGGTCCGAATTATTGATCTTCTCCACCTCGGCCTCGACGCGCGCGATAGTGGGCCTGCTCTGCTCGCCGCGCCGCATGAGGACGATGCCCTGGACGATGTCATCGTCGCCGTCCTGGCCAGCGATGCCGAGGCGCGGCCGGTGCCCGACGGTCACGCTGGCGACGTCGCTCAGCAGCACCGGCGAGCCATTGTTCGCCGTCAGCATCGTCTGGCGGATGTCCTCCATTGAGTGGATAAGGCCGACGCCCCGCACCACGGCCGACTGCTCGCCGAAATTGACGGTCTGCCCGCCGACATTGATGTTGCTGTTGTTGAGGGTCTGCAGCACCTGCTGCAGAGTGAGGCCGTAATCGATCAACTTGTCGAGATCCACGGTGACCTCGTAGGTCTTTGTCTTGCCGCCCCAGCCGACAACGTCGATGACGCCCGGCACCGCCTTGAAGCGACGCTCCAGGATCCAATCCTCGATCGTCTTTAGATCCATGACCGAATAGCCCGGCGGGCCCACCACGCGGTAGCGATAGATCTCGCCGATTGGACTTTCCGGTGAGATCTGCGGCAGCGCCCCGTTGGGCAGCGGTGAGAGCTGTGACAACCGGTTGATCACCCACTGCTCCGCCTGGTCATAGGTGAAATCATAAGTGAACTGCACCTTGACGTCGCTCAGGCCGAACAGAGAGATCGTCCGCACCCTGGTGACGTGCGGGATCCCGGCCATCTGGATCTCGATCGGGATGGTGATGTAGCGCTCGATCTCCTCGCCCGACTGGCCAACGCTCTGGGTCACGACGTCGACAAGCGGCGGCACCGGGTCGGGATAGGCCTCGATGTTGAGCTTCAGGAAGCTGAGGACTCCGCCCGCGAGCAGAAACGCCAGCAAGACAACCATGAGAATCCGCTGTCTGAGCGCAAATGCAACGACGCCATTCACTGTGTGCCGCCCTCAATCGCCCTTGGCGGCGCGGTCGACGAATAGCGTGCCGCTGGTCACCACCTTCTCGCCAGCAGTGAGCCCGTCGAGCGCCTCAACCTTGCCCTGGCTGATCCGCCCGATCCGGATGTTGCGCAGCGCCAGCGTCTTGTCGTCACGCGCCACCCATACCCGCGCCGTCTTGCCTTCATAGACGATAGCGTCCTCCGGCACCGAGGGCGCCACCGCCTCGGTGCCGGTGATGATGCTGAAGCTCGCGAACATCTCCGGCTTCAGCTCGCCGTCAGGATTCTCGACTTCCGCCCGCACCGACAGGCGGTGTGTGTTCGGATCGACCGCGGTCGCGACATAGGTGAGCTTCGCCTTGAACACGCGTCCGGGATACGCCAGGACCCGCACCTCGACCGGCGCCCCCAGCCGCATCAGAGGCGCATCCGTCTCGCGCACGTTGGCGACAAGCCACACGGTCGAGAGATCGCCGATCGAGAATACCGGGGTGGTGGCACCGGCGGAGCTGCTGATGATGTACTGGCCGAGCCCGACTTGGCGCTGGGTCACCGTGCCGCCAATGGGCGCGGTGACGATCGCTTCCGGATTCATCTTCTGCGCAGTCTCGATCGCATCGATCTCGGCATCGTTCTTGCCCAGGATCCTGAGCCGGTTGCGCACGGCGGCGTGCGCGATCTCAGCCGAGCGCAGGGCGTTCTTGGCGCTTTCGAGATCGGCCTGGGCGGCCTGCCAATCCTTGAGGGCGCCGGCCTTCGCCTCGTAGAGCTGGTGGTGGCGCTGCTCGTTGATCGTGGCGAGCTTCAGCTGCGAGCGTGCGGTGTTGAGCGCGGCGGCAGCGGCAACGAGGTCGTTCTGTCCCTGGACGAATTCCGAGGCCTCGACGGCGAGCAGCGGCGCGCCCGTGCCGACGTGGTCGCCCGCTTTGACGAAGAGCTTGGTGACGCGCCCGGAATAGGGCGAGAACACCGGCGTCGTGGTGTCGTCATTGTTGGCGATCTTGCCCTCCGTCACCCGCTCGGCGCGGAAGGTCGCTTGCTCGACCGCCGCGATCTTGAGGCTCGCCCACTGCACATCGGTCGGTCGGAAGGTGCCCGGCGCCACCGTCGGTGCTGCAGCGTGTTCCACTTGCGCCCCGAACCAACTCACGATGAGCGGCACGGCGCTTAGCGCCACGACCGCGAACGCTGCCACCGCGCCCACGACCATGAGCTGGGTGCTCCGCGGCAAGGCTCGGGCCGTGCGTGAGACCGGCTCTGTTAGCGTATCGCGCATCCGATGCCCCGGGCAGCTAGCCCGCGCCTGTTTGAATGCGAATTATCCGCCGGCCGACCGGCAGGGCGTTGATGTAGGTCAATAGAGCCGGACGGCCGCGAGAGGCGGCGTGGCCGGACCCTGAATCTCGCCGACGCGGCCGATGCGGTAGACGTTACGCCGGATGACAGCGAGAACGCGTCGCAGGCGACCCCTCCACTCCCTCTTTGCCGTCACCGGCGCGAAAGCGCACGCTTTGGCATGCGGCACGGTTACGGGGCCGACCAGTACGAGGTGCTATCACGTGGAGCGGACGGAAGATCGCAGCGCTCGCGCCGACGCTATGCACGGCCGCGGCAATGACGGGAGCGGCTATTGCCACCGACACCGCTCAGAACGTCGCCGCAGGCGAGGCTCAGGCGAAGCAGTTGCTGCTACCGATGGACAAGCACAAGAACGGCAAGGTCTCGCCCGCGCAACCACGGCTACTCCGCCGGCTTGGTCTGTAATGAGGCGCTCTCGCGTTCACTTCGATCGCGACCAATTAAAATATCAACCGTACTGAGCTAATCATTCGCCGCCGGCCATCCTGCTGCGCGAGAGCTATCGCGAGGGCGGCAAGGTGAAATCGCGCACGCTGGCCAACATATCCGACTGGCCGGAAGCGAAGATCGAGAGCCTGCGGCGCGTGCTGGCTGGCGAGACGCTGCTGCCGCTGGCGGCCGAGCGCTTCGAGATCGCCCGCTCGCTGGCGCACGGCCATGTCGCCGCCGCGCTCGGAACGGTGCGCCGGCTCGAGCTCGACCAGGCCTTGCCGCGGGGGTCGGAGCGGCGGGTCAAGCTGATCCTCGCCATGATCGTGGCGCGGATCATCGCGCCGGCCGCCAAGCTGGCGACCG
>JASHRZ010000600.1 GCA_030037055.1 Alphaproteobacteria bacterium | reverse complement strand
AAAAAGGCGCCGTTGCAATCGGTGATGCGGCTGTCGAGGGCGAGCAGCGCGGCATCGACCTGGCCGCTGCGCGCGGCGGCATGGCAGCGTTCGAGCAAGGCCACGGCGCTTTTCACCCAGACCGACCAGTGGCCGAGCAACCCGCCGCGAAAGCGCACGGTCACCGGCTTGGCCTCGCGCATCACCGTGAACGGGGTCACCAGATCGAGCAGGATGTGATCGTCATTGCCGGTGTAGAGCATGACCCGCTCCTCCGCGCCGGCCTCGACCACGCCGCGGACGACGCTGAGCGTGCGGTAGCGGTCGAAGGGCGCCACCTTGATGGCGAGTGCGTTGTCGAGCGCCGCAAAACGCGTCCAGAAATCGACGCCGAGCGGCAGTCCGCCCACTGCCGGCTGGAGGTAGAACCCCACGAGCGGGATCTCGGCGGCGATGGCCGCGCAGTGCTCGATCAGCGCCTCGGTAGCGGCGCCGGTCATCGCGGCGAGGCTCAGCAGCCCTGCGTGATAGCCGAGCCCCGCGGCAAGCCGCGCCTCGGCGAGCGCCTGCCCAGTCCGGCCGCAGAGCCCCGCGATCATTGCCACTGGCCGATCGGCCCAGCCCGACACGGCGGCGAGGGCATTCTCCAGCACCGGCCGATAAAGACCGGCCTCGCGGATGGCGAATTGCGTGGTGTGCGCGCCGACCGCGATGCCGCCCGCGCCGGCATCGAGGTAATAGCGTGTCAGCGCTCGCTGGCGGCGCGGGTCGAGCCGGCGCTTAGCATCGAGCGCCAGCGGATGCGCGGGGATCACGGCGCCCGCGCGCAGGATGTCCAGGATAGCGGCGGGCAGGTCCTGGCGATGGAGCGGCATCTCCGGCTCCTCTATCCGAATTCGGGGCCGGCGGCGCAGACAAGCCGCGTGGCGTGGCCGGGCAGCGTGCTGCGGCCGAGCGCCATGCGGCGGAACGGCCGCTGGCGGCGGAAGCCGCGGGCTTCGAGCAGCGGCGCGAGGCCTTTCCAGGGGTCGAGCAGGTCGAGGAAGACCGCGCCGTGGCAGGTGGCGATGGCTTCCGCCAGCAGGTCGCCGGCGGCCTTCGCCGAAGCGGCGATGAGCGGGCCGAGCTGGCTAGCGCGCTGGCCGGGCCGCAGCACGACAAAGCCGTCGCTATGGCCGAGCGCCAGCGCGCCCGGGCGCGACAGGAAATCGCCGAGCAGGAAGTCGCGCCGCGCGCCGAAGGCGGCGCGGTCGGCGGCGAGGAGGGCGCCGGTCGCGTCGCGGGCTATCGGCGCCACCCCCGCTCCGCCCGGCGTCATGCTCATGCCGCCTTTGCCTTCCCACCGCTCCATGCCGCCGAGGGTGACGAAGCCAAGCCGGCAATAGACCTCGGCGCCTTCGGGCGTGGCGTCGAGCAGCGCCGCGCGTCCCTGCCGGCGCAGCGTCTCCACGCATGCGCCCATGAGCCGGCGCGCCAGCCCGCGCCGGCGCCAATCGGCCGCGACGATCACCATCGAGATCCAGCCGAAGCCGTCCTCATAGGGGAGGGCGGCGGCGGTGGCGACGAGGCGCTGGCGCGGGTCGAACAGGCCGATCGCGTGGCCGCGGGCGATGAAGAGCGCCCAATCGGCAGCGGTCTGGTTCCAGTCGACGGCGCTCGAGAGCGCGAGCGCGCCGGCGATGTCCTCTGCCGCGAGCTTGGCTTGGCGGAGGCTCTCAATATCGTCCATCGCGCGCCTCGAAGCGGGTGGGCTTGCCGAGGCTGGGTCCGCCGCGCGCCACCCAATCGGCGACCCAGTCGATCATTCGCTCCAGGGACACCAGCGGTCGGCCGAACAGGCCCTGCGCCTGTGCCGTGTTGGTCAGCCAGGCGGTCGGCGCTTCTGTCCCGGCGAGCACCGGCGCCCGGCCGAGACGCTCCCCGAAGGCGCGGGCGAGGGCGCGCACCGAGAGCGTCTCGGGCCCGCTGACATTGATCGCGCTGGTCGGCGTGGTGCAGTGCCTGAGGCAGCGCAGCGCCTGGGTGCAGGCATCGCCTTGCCAGATCACGTTGACATGGCCCATAGCGAGTTCGATGGGCGCGCCGTCCTTCACTTTGCGGGCAATGTCGTAAAGCACGCCGTAGCGCAGGTCGATGGCGTAGTTCAGCCGAAAGAGCCGGCCGGCCGTGCCGAAGGCATGCGAGAAATATTCGAACAGGCGTTCGCGGCCGACGCAGGAAATGGCGTATTCGCCAGGCGGGTCGAGCGGCGTCGTCTCGCTCGAGCCGCCGCCCGCGACATCGGCGAAGGGATAGACGCAGCCGGTGGAGAAGGCGACGATGCGCGCGTCGCGGAAGCTCTCCGCCACGATTGCCGGCACATGCACGTTCATCGCCCAGGTGAGCGGCAGGTCGCCCTCGGCGCCGAATTTGCGCCCAGCCATGAAGACGACATTGGCGAGGCGCGGCAGCCGCTCGACCGCGCCGCGGTCGAGCAGATCGCAGGCGATGGTCTCGATGCCATGCTCCTGGAGCGTCTGGCGCAGGCCGGGCGCGCTGAAGCGCGCGACCGCGACGACGCGCTTTTCGGGCGCGGCGCGGTGCGCGAGCCGCGCCAGACTCGGCCCCATCTTGCCGCCGGCCCCGAGGACGAGGATGTCGCCCTCGACCGCGGCGAGGTCGTCGACGAGCGCCCGGCTCGGCCGCGACAGCAGCTCGTCGAGCGCCGCGACGTCGTCGATGCGACGGGGCAGGGCGTTCGGGTCGAGCAGCATGACGGCGTCGTCCATGCGTCGCTATTCCAGCCGCGCGTCGCCGGGGATGCACATCCGCTCCGGCAGCAGGGCGACGAGATAACGGCCGATGCCAAGCGCCGTGAGCAGGATCACCGCCATGAGCATCGCCGCGGTGTCGAGGGCGCTCTGCACCTGGATCATGAGATAGCCCAGCCCGCGCTCCGAGGCGATGAACTCGCCGACCACCGCGCCCGCCACCGCCAGGATCGCGGCGACCTTCATGCCAGAGAAGAGATAGGGGTGCGCGCCCGGCAGCTGGATCTTGGCGAAGATCTGCCAGCGCGAGCCCTTGAGCGCGCGCACGAGAGCGAGGAGGTCGGGCTCGGCCTCGCTCAGGCCGCGGGCTGTCGTCAGCAGGATCGGGAAGAGGCAGAGGCTGAAGGTGATGAGGATATTCGAGACCAGGCCGTAGTTCAGCCAGACGATGATCAGCGGGCCGAGCGCGACCTTTGGGATCATGTTGAGCGTGACGAAGAGCGGGAAGAGCAGCAGCGTGAGCAGCCGCGACCAGGAGAGCAGCGCCAGAGCCACGCCGACGAGCACGGCGAGGCCGAACCCGCCGAAATTCTCGATGGCGGCGACCGCGGTATTGTCCGCCCAGCGGTAATTCGCGAGCGCCAGCGTGCGCAGCATGGCGATCGGCGCGGGCAGGATGAACGGCCGGACCGCGAAGGCGTCGACCGCGAGCTGCCGGAGGAGAAGGAGCGCGACATGGACGGCGACGATGGCAGCATGGCGCGGCCAGGCGCCGGCCGGCCTCTCGCCGGCAGCGGCGCCCGACGCCGGGGCTGAGCGCGCCTCGTCCATTGAGCGGCTGCTGCGGGCGCAGCGCCGCCATGAGGAAGTTGACGACGAGGCCGCGCCGCTCGGCGATTGCGCGAGCCCCGCCGAGGTCGCGGCCGACGCGACAGCGTGCGGTTGTTCGAGAAGTAGAGATTGACCACGGAGACACGGAGGGCACGGAGAATTGATGTTGGGCGCGCTTCGCGCGCCATTTCTTGTTTCTCGGTGTTCTCCGCGTCTGGTGAAAATCATACGCGATCGCCCTGCCCCTCAAGGGGGAGAGGCTACTCGGGCGCTGCTAGTGCATGCAATAAGTGGGGGCGGCGGAGAGGGCTCTTGGCAACTGCGTCCACTTGATCGGGATTTGTCCTAACCGCTCGCCTTTTGGCGCAGCTGTTCCGTCAGCGCCGATACCTGGCCGCCATGCTGTTCGATCACCGAACCGAATTCCTCGCGATAGGTCACGGCCTGGCTGATGCCCTCGATGCTGACGTCGGTGATCTTGAAGCCGTCGCTCCTCTTCGCGACCTGCCATATGACCTTCGCCGGCGGCTCGCCGCTCGAGCGCTCGATTTCGGTCGTGACCATGGTCGTGGCTCCGTCCTGGTGCTGGCCGGTGACCTTGAATTGCGCGCCGCCATATTGGCGGAAGCGCGTGGCGTAGACCTGCACCATATAATCCTGGAAGGCCTGGACGAATTGCTGCCGTTCGGCGTCGCTCGCGCTGCGCCAATAGCGGCCGAGGACGAACTGGGCGATGCGCGGCGTGTCGAAATTCTGCTCGGCGATGACGTGCAGGCGCTGCTTGAA